>JBJOQI010000368.1:0-3955 GCA_046050045.1 Pseudomonadota bacterium
GATCTCGACGAACACCGTCGTTGGCCGCCCCATTTTCCGCGCGTCAAGCAATGCGACATAACCCGCTATGAACCCCTCCGCTTCCAGCCGCTGCACCCGGCGGTGGCAGGCCGAAGGCGAGAGGTTCACGCGCTCTGACAGCTCGGCATTCGTCATCCGGCCATCCTTCTGCAAAACCGTCAGCAGCCGCCGATCCGTCGCGTCGAGTTCTTGCATAACGCACGATCCTTCGCAAAATTTGTCAGTTGTTCGAATATTCTCCGATCTACCTATGCCCCGACACCGAAGAATTTCAAACCAATTTCGCGCAACCGGCCGCAGACTTCCCGCAATGGCCCAGAGGAGGATCGCCCCATGAAGATCGGTTGCCCGAAAGAGATCAAGCCGCAGGAATTCCGCGTCGGCATGACCCCGAACGCCGCGCGTGAAGCCGTGCAGCACGGCCATCAGGTCTTCGTCGAAACCGCCGCCGGCATGGGCGCGGGCTTCAGCGACGCGGATTATGTTGCCGCCGGTGCGAAGATCCTGGCCACCGCAGAAGAGGTCTTCGCCAAGGCCGACATGATCGTGAAGGTCAAGGAACCGCAGGCCGTCGAACGCAAGCGCCTGCGCGAAGGCCAGATCCTGTTCACCTACCTGCACCTCGCGCCCGATCCCGAGCAGACGCACGACCTGCTGAAGTCCGGCGCAACCTGCATCGCCTATGAAACCGTGACCGACCGCAACGGCGGCCTGCCGCTCCTGGCCCCGATGTCCGAGGTCGCGGGCCGTCTTGCCCCGCAGGTCGGGGCCTGGACCCTGCAAAAGGCCAATGGCGGGCGCGGCGTACTGCTGGGCGGCGTCCCGGGCGTCGCCCCGGCCAGGGTCGTCGTCATCGGCGGCGGTGTCGTGGGTACCCACGCGGCCAAGATCGCCGCCGGCATGGGCGCGGATGTGACCGTGCTCGACCGCTCGATCCCCCGCCTGCGTTACCTCGACGATGTCTTCGGGCGCGACTTCAAGACGCTTTATGCCAACGCGGGCAACATCGCCGAACAGGCGGCCGAAGCCGACATGGTCATCGGCGCGGTCCTGATCCCGGGTGCCGCGGCGCCCAAGCTGATCAGCCGCGCGCAGCTCAAGACCATGAAGCCCGGTGCGGCGCTTGTCGATGTCGCCATCGACCAGGGCGGCTGCTTTGAAACCAGCCGCGCCACCACTCACCAGGACCCGGTCTACGAGGTCGACGGCATCATGCACTACTGCGTGGCCAACATGCCGGGCGCGGTTGCCCGCACCTCGACGCTGGCGCTGGGCAATGCGACGCTGCCCTTCATGCTGGCGCTGGCCGACAAGGGCTGGAAACAGGCCTGCGCCGATGACGTGCATCTGCTCAACGGCCTCAACGTCCATGCGGGCCAGCTGACCTATGCCGCCGTCGGCACGGCGCTGAACCTGCCGACGGTCGACCCGAAGAGCGTGCTGAACTGATCCTGCCGACGGAAAGCGGGCCCTGGACCGTACCACCTTCGACCAAACCGAAGGTAGTCCGACATGTCCAAGGCCCGCACCGTCCTGAAATCCCCCTATTTTCTCTGGCTGCTTCTGTCGCTTCCGGCGGCGGGAATGCTCTGGCAGGCCGCAATTGCCGACAGCGACCGCGTCCTGCATGGCCTTCTGCACCCGACCGGTGAATGGGCCGCGCGGCTTCTGATCGTCAGCCTGATGGCGACGCCGCTGATGTATCTCTTCAAGGGGGCCGGATGGACGCGCTGGCTGGTCAAGGCGCGCCGCTACCTTGGCGTCGCGGCCTTCGGCTATGCGACGCTGCATACCGGCTTCTACCTGTTCACCGAACCGCTCTCGCGCGTGCTGGTCGAGGCGACCAGCCTCGACATGGCGGCGGGCTGGCTGGCCTTCGCGGTCTTCCTGCCGCTGGCCGCGACCTCGTTCGACGCCGCGGTGCGCAGCCTTGGCACCTGGTGGAAGCCGCTGCAGCGCTGGGTCTATGTCGCGGCCGTGGCCACGCTGGTCCACTGGGCGGCGCTGCATGGCTGGCGCGACCCCATCCCCGCACTGGTGCAGTTCGCGCCGCTTGCCCTGCTCGAAGCCTACCGGGTCTGGTGGGTCTGGCTGCGCCCCCGGCACGCGCTTGCGGCATGACAAATGAAAAGGCCCGCCAACCGGCGGGCCTTTCCGTTCCGGGTGACCGGAAGACTTACTTCTTCAGCGCGTCGCGGATCTGAAGCAGGACGTCGATTTCCGAGGGGCCGGCCGGTGCAGCGGGGGCCTCTTCCTTCTTCATCGCCATGTCCTTCATCTTGTTCACGCCCTTGACCAGCATGAAGACGACCCAGGCGATGATGACGAACTTGATGACGGCATTGACGAAGTTGCCGTAGTTGAAGGCGGCGTCGCCGACCATGACCTTCAACCCGCCGAAGTCGATCCCGCCGATCACAAGGCCGATCAGCGGATTGACGAGGTCATCGACCAGCGACGTCACGATCGCGGTAAAGGCCGCGCCCATGATGATGCCCACGGCCATGTCCATGACATTGCCGCGCGCGATGAAATTCTGAAACTCTTTCAACATTAGTGTGTCCCCACTTGGCTGGTACCAGTGCCGCGCGTTTCCTAGGTGCAGGCGCGTGCGCGGCCCTCATATCACGATTTTTCATGGGGAAGTTGCTGTTTTTGCCCCCACAGAGGCATTACCTATCGTCAGCTTCAAACCCGATGAGAGGGGAAATCTTGTCCTTCGTTTCCACATTTCCGATTGCCCGCCGCTGGCCGCCGCGCAATCCTGACGCGATCCAGCTCTATTCCCTGCCGACCCCGAACGGCGTGAAGGTGTCCATCGCGCTCGAGGAACTGGGCCTGCCCTACGACCCGCATCTGGTGTCGTTCCAGACCAATGACCAGATGAGCGAAGAATTCCTCTCGCTCAACCCCAACAACAAGATCCCCGCGATCATCGACCCGCAGGGTCCGGGCGGCCAGCCCCTTCCCCTGTGGGAAAGCGGGGCGATCCTGCTCTACCTCGCCGAAAAGACCGGCCGCCTGATCCCTGCGGACCCGGTCGCGAAATGGCAGACGGTGCAGTGGCTGATGTTCCAGATGGGTGGCGTCGGCCCGATGTTCGGGCAGGTCGGCTTCTTCCACCACTTCGCGGGCAAGGACATCGACGACCCGCGACCGCGCGACCGCTACTACAGCGAGGCGAAGCGCCTGCTTGGCGTGCTCGACCGGCGAATGGAGGGGCGCGACTGCATCATGGACGACTTCAGCATCGCCGACATCGCGATCTGCCCCTGGCTGCGCACCTTGCGCGATTACTACAAGGCGGGCGATCAGGTCGGCTGGCCCGATCTGAAGAACGTCCCCGGCTGGCTTGACCGCTTCCTGGCGCGTCCCGCCGTGCAGCGCGGCCTGACCATCCCGGGCCAGTCCTGAAAACCGGCGCGCGCGCCCGTCGTGGGGCGCGCGCGCACAACTTCACTTCAGGCCAGATCGATCAGGCGTCGAGCTTTTCGACGGCCTTGGCCTCGACGGTCGTGGCGGTATCGACCGGCCGCGCAATCTCGATCCGGCGGGGCTTCAGCGCCTCGGGCACCTCGCGCACCAGGTCGATGTGCAGCATCCCGTCGGTATGCGAGGCCGCGGTGACCTTCACGTGGTCAGCCAGGGCAAAGCGGCGCTCGAAGGCGCGGGTGGCAATGCCGCGATGCAGGTAGGCACGCGGCGTCTCCTCGGCGGCCTTGCGCGCGGTCACCAGGACTGAACCGTCGCGGACCTCGACCGAAAGCTCGTCGGACGAAAAGCCCGCAACCGCGATCGAGATGCGATAGGCGTCGTCGGCGGTCTTTTCGATGTTGTAGGGCGGATAGGTGGGCTGGGCGGTTTCGGCGCTCAGCACCCGGTCCATCATGTCGGCGATGCGGTCAAAGCCAACGGTGGCACGGTAAAGCGGCGA
>JBJOQI010000369.1:0-5473 GCA_046050045.1 Pseudomonadota bacterium
ATCGCCCTCGGTCCTGCACATCTTCGCCGTTGCCGCGATCTTCGGGGCGGCGCGCGCCTATCTGTCGCCCGCCGCCTCGGCCCTTGTCCCGATGCTTGTCCCGCGCGAGGACATGCCGCAGGCCATCTCGCTGAAGTCGCTGACCTGGCAGTTCGCCGTCATCATCGGCCCCTGGGTCGGGGGACTTCTGGTCGCCGTCTCGACCGCCACGGCCTATGGTACCGGGGCCGTGCTTTACGCCGCCGGCATGGCGATCATCCTTCTGATGCGCGCCAATACCCGGCCCGAGCGGCAGCCCGGCAATCCGCTGCAGCAGATCCGCGAGGGGCTGGCCTATGTCTGGGGCAACAAGATCATCTTCGGGGCAATCTCGCTCGACCTTTTCGCCGTCCTGCTTGGCGGCGCGACGGCGCTGTTGCCGGCCTTTGCCAGCGATATCCTCAAGGTCGGCCCGGATGGCTTCGGGCTTCTGCGCTCGGGCCCGGCCATCGGTGCCACGCTGGTGGCGCTGGCGCTCGCCCGCTGGCCGCTGCGGCGCAAGGCCGGAATCCGCATGTTCCTTGCCGTTGCCGGATTTGGCCTTGCCACCATCGTCTTCGGCCTGTCGCAATCGCTCTGGCTGTCACTGGCCGCGCTGGCCTTCCTTGGGGCTGCCGACATGATCTCGGTCTATGTCCGCCAGACGCTGGTGCAGATCGTCACGCCCGACCACATGCGCGGGCGCGTCTCGTCGGTGTCGGGCCTGTTCATCTCGGGCTCGAACGAGTTGGGCGAGTTCGAATCCGGCGTCGTCGCGCGCTTCCTCGGGCCGGTCGGCGCGGCAGTCTTCGGTGGCGTCGGCACGCTGGCTGTCACCGGGCTCTGGGCCTGGATGTTCCCGACGCTGCGCAGGGCCGACCGGCTCGACGGATCAGAGGCAACCGAAGAGACGCTCAAGCCACAATCCCTGACCTCGCCCGCAAGCATCACCTAGCCAGAGGATCGCCGCGCGTGCCACTCTTTGCCCGAGTCGTGGAAGGGGTGGGCAATGAAGGCCGCAAAGCTTTTCGGGGTCGGCGATCTTCGGACGGTTGACGTGCCCCGGCCCGAACCCGGCCCCGGCGACGTGCTGGTCCGGGTCGAGGCCGCGGGCGTCTGCGGCACCGACCGCCACATCCTGAAGGGCGAGTTTCCCAGCCGCCCGCCGGTGATCCTTGGGCACGAGCTGTCCGGCATCGTCGTGGCGCGCGGCGATGCCGTGGCCGGCATCGCCATCGGGGACCGCGTGACCATCGACCCGAACATCACCTGCGGCACCTGCCCGGCCTGCCGTGTCGGCCGGGTGAACCTCTGTCACAACCTCAGCGCCATCGGCGTGCACCGCGACGGCGGATTTGCCGAATACTGCCTTGCCCCGGCGACGCAGGCGGTGGCCCTTCCGGCCAAGCTTGACCCTCTGCATGGCGCGCTCTGCGAACCGCTGGCCTGCTGCATCCATGGCACCGACATCGGCGCGCCCAGACCAGGCGAGCGCGCCATCGTCATCGGCGGCGGGGTGATCGGCCTGCTGACCGCGCAGCTTCTGCGCAACGCCGGGGCCGAGGTGATGGTCCTGACCCGCCAGAAGGACAAGCGCGACCTTGCCCTGTCGCTCGGGGCCGCCGCCACCGCGGCAACCCTCGACGAGGCGCTGGCGCTCTGGCCCGAAGGCGGCGATCTGGTGATCGAGTGCGCGGGCGTCCCCGAAACCGTGTCAGCCGCCCAGCGCCTTGCCAGCCGTGGCGGGCGCATCGTCGTGCTCGGCGTGCTGCCCGCAGGCGCGAAGGTCGCCATCGAACCCTTCGACCTGCTCGTGCGCGAGATCCAGCTGCACCATTCCTTCCTGAACCCCTTCACCCAGGGCCGCGCCGCCCGGATGATCGCGGACGGCAGCATCCGCGTCGCGCCCCTCATCACCCGGACCATCGCCTTGTCCGAGGCCGCCGCCGCCATCGCCGCGCCCCCCGCGCCAGGCGAGGTGCGGGTCGTGGCCGTGCCCGGATGACCCGCGCCCGATGCCCGTAACCCTGACCGGATTCCTGATCTGCCGCAGCCTGGAAGAGGCCGACCGCGTGTCGGAACTTCTGCCCGAACACATCCGGCTGACCCGGGCCGAGCTTGGCTGCGTTCGGTTCGAGGTCTGGCGGTCGCGCGCGGACCCGGTGCGCTATGCGGTCTACGAGCTGTTCACCACCCGCGAGGCCTTCGACGCGCACCAGTCCCGCACCCGGGCCAGCGACTGGTTCCGCGCCACGCAGCACATCCCGCGCGACTATCGCATCAGCGAAACCTAGCCGCCGAGGATCGACTTCACGTAGTTCTGCGTCTCGTCATAGGGCGGGATGCCGCCATGCTCCTCGACCGCGAGCGGCCCGGCGTTATAGGCCGCCAGCGCCAGCCGCCACGACCCGAACCGGTCGTACATCATCCGCAGATAGCGCGCCCCGCCGTCGAGGTTCTGCGACGGCACCGTCGCATCGACGCCAAGCCGCGCCGCAGTTGCGGGCATCAGCTGCGCCAGCCCCGTCGCGCCCTTGTGGCTGACCGCCTGCGCGTTCCACCCCGATTCCTGCTGCACCAGCCGCAGGAACAGGTCCTCGGGCACGTTGTGCTTCTGCGCTGCTGCCTTGGCCAGGGCCAGGTACTCGCCGCGATAGCGACCCGAATAGGACGGGATCACCCCCGCATCGGCCGCCGCGCCCTTCTGGTAATGCGGCGTCAGCCGGACCGAATTCTCGTATTGCCGCGCAAGCCGCGTATCCAGAAGCTCGGTCTGCGAGCGGAACAGCGTCAGTCGCGATTTCGACGACCCCGACAGGACCAGCCCCTCGCCCAGCGCAGGCATCGCCACACCGCAGAATGCGGCCAGCATCAGACCCGTCCTGACAGACCTTCCCAGCACTGAAAAACTGCCCCCGACCAAATTGCAGCGCGACGGACTATACCCAAACGGGCCTGCCGTTCCAGCCCCCGCCGCGCGCTCAGGCGGAAATGACGCCGGGATCGGCCTTGCCGCCGACGGGCGCGCCACCCTCGACCAGCTTGCCGTCCATCAGATCCTCGATCAGCAGCGACACAAGCTGCGCCCGACCCGCCACGCCCGCCTTGCGGTAGATCGCATTGAGGTGCGTCTTGATCGTCCCCTCGGCCGAGCCGCGCAGCTTGGCGATTTCGGCGATCGAATAGCCCTTGATCGTGAACAGCGCGATATCCGCTTCGGATCGGGTCAGGTTCCATTCGCGGAAATAGGCCTCGATCACGTCGGACAGCGCACCCGAGGCCACCGAAAGGGCGCGATCGGTGTCGGCCTGCCGGTCGAGCAGCTTCAGAAGATAGCGCGCCTGGAACACGACGCCCAGCACAAGGGCGATGTTGGCCCCGATCTCGGCATAGAGATGGAACCAGGTGTAGGTGTTGTTCGGGTCGCGGATGTCGTCGATCACGTCCGCGATGAAGAACAGCGCCGCACCGGCCTGCAGCAGCACAAGCACCATCATCGCCACGCTCTTCTGCCCAAGCTTGGCTGAAACCGTTCCGGTCACCGGTGCACCTCTTTGCGAACTCTCCCCACCTTTCCTGCTATACATCCGCAACACAAGCCCCGCCGGTGTCGCAGCCCGGTTCCCGCAGCGACAATCCACCCTCGGGTTTGTGTTCAGTTTCCCTTAACCGGCGAATGGTCTAAGCAGTCTTGGTTAACGGAATCGCATCAGCGACAGGGGAGAACGTCATGGCAGGGTCGGTGAACAAGGTCATTCTGGTCGGGAACCTCGGCCGCGACCCCGAGGTCCGGTCTTTTCCCAATGGCGGCAAGGTCTGCAACCTGCGCATCGCGACCTCGGAAAACTGGCGCGACCGTGCGACGGGCGAACGGAAAGAGCGGACCGAATGGCACTCGGTCGCGATCTTCAACGAAAACCTCGCCAAGATCGCCGAGCAGTATCTGAAGAAGGGGTCCAAGGTCTACATCGAGGGCCAGCTTGAAACCCGCAAATGGCAGGACCAGTCGGGGGCCGACCGCTACACGACCGAGGTTGTGCTGCGCCAGTTCCGTGGCGAGTTGACCCTGCTTGACGGCCGTGACGGCGGCGGGTCGGGCGGTGGCGGCGGCTATGACGATCCGGGCTATGGCGGCGGGTCGTCGGGCGGCTTCGGCGGCGGCAATGACCGCTCGCCCGCGCCCGCAGGCGGCGGCCGGTCGGACTTCGACGACGAAATCCCGTTCTGAGGCCCGGGGCTTCGACGCCAGAGATTGAGGGGCGCGGCAACCGGAAGGTGCCGCGCCCCTTGACCTTGCGGCTCCGGGCAAGGAAGTCTTCGCGCGACACATTCCCGGCAAGGACGCCCCGATGAAATCCGCCCGCATGAACCGCCTTTTCGGCACCTCCGGCAACTGCTTCGACGTGGCCATCGACCATGGCATGTTCAACGAACGCAGCTTTCTCGGCGGGATCGAGGACATGCGGACCGCCATCGCCACCATCGCCGCCGCGAAACCCGACGCCATCCAGCTGCCGCCCGGCACCGCGCCGATCCTGCAGGCGATCCCCGGCAAGGACCGCCCCGCGCTGGTCCTGCGCACCGACATCGCCAATGTCTACGGCACGCCCCTGCCCCGCGCGCTGTTTTCCGAGGTCATCGACCGCCCCGTCGAACAGGCCGTGGCCCTCGACGCCGCCTGCGTGGTGGTCAACCTTCTCCTCCTGCCCGACCAGCCCGAGGTCTACCGCGCCTGCGTGCGCAACGTGAACGCGCTGAAGCGCGAATGCGAGGTCATGGGCATGCCGCTTATGGTCGAGCCGCTGGTGATGCAGGACAACGCCAGGGGCGGCTACATGGTCGACGGCAACATCGACCTGATCCTGCCGCTGGTGCGTCAGGCCGCCGAACTCGGGGCCGACATCATCAAGGCCGACCCCTGCACCAACGTCGCCGAATACCACCGCGTCATCGAGATCGCCCAAGGGTTGCCCGTTCTCGTCCGCGGCGGCGGCAAAGTCAGCGACGCCGAGATCCTGTCCCGCACGGCCGAGCTGATGCGCCAGGGCGCGCGCGGCATCGTCTATGGCCGCAACGTGATCCAGCACGCCAGCCCGGGCGGCATGACCCGTGCCCTCATGGCCATCGTTCACGACGGTGCCACGCCCGAGGCCGCCCTTGCGATGATCGGATAGGCCATGAAGGACATCCGCTTCGGCATCATCGGCTGCGGTCTCATGGGGCGCGAGTTTGCCTCGGCCGCCGCCCGCTGGCTGCACCTGCAGGGCATGAAGGCCCGCCCCCGGATCGTCGCGGTCTGCGACACCAACCCCGCGCTGATGGACTGGTTCACTACCAACCTAGGGCCGATGCAGACCACGACCAACTTCCGCGACCTGCTGGCCAACGATCAGGTTGACGCCGTCTACTGCGCCGTGCCCCACGTCCTGCACGCCGAGCTTTACCCCGCGATCCT
>JBJOQI010000370.1:0-4130 GCA_046050045.1 Pseudomonadota bacterium
GCGTCACCACCATCATCGCGCGGCCCGACACCACCCCCGCCATCGACACGCCCGAGCTTCTGGAATTCGTGACCAAGCGCGCGGCCGAGGATTGCCCCGTCCGCATCCGCCACATGGCCGCGCTGACCAAGGGCCGGCAGGGGCGCGAGATGACCGAGATCGGGTTCCTCAAGGATGCGGGCGCCATCGCCTTCACCGACGGCGAGAATGTTGCGACCGATACCAAGGCCCTGTCGCGCGCCATGACCTATGCCCGCAGCCTTGGCGCGCTGATCGTGGGCCACCCGCAGGAACCGGGGTTGTCGTCCGGTGCCGCCGTCACCAGCGGCAAGTTCGCAAGCCTGCGCGGCCTGCCCGGCGTCAGCCCGATGGCCGAGCGTATGGGTTTTGACCGCGACATCGGCCTCGTCGAGATGACGGGCGCGCGCTATCACGCCGACCAGATCACCGCCGCCCGCACCCTCCCTGCGCTGGAACGCGCCAAGAAGAACGGCTTCGACGTGACGGCGGGCGTTTCGATCCACCACCTGACGCTGAACGAATTCGACGTGGGCGACTACCGCACCTTCTTCAAGTTCCGCCCGCCCTTGCGGTCCGAGGATGACCGGCTGGCGATGGTCGAGGCCGTCGCCTCGGGCCTGATCGACGTGATCGCGTCGTTCCACACGCCCGCCGACGAGGAATCGAAGCGCCTGCCCTTCGAGGAAGCCGCTGCCGGGGCGGTGGCGCTGCAGACCTTCCTGCCCGCCGCGCTGCGCCTGTTCCATGCCGGGCACCTCAGCCTGCCGCAGCTGTTCCGGGGGATGGCGCTGAACCCCGCGCGCCGCCTCGGCCTGCCGCAGGGGCGGCTGGCCGCCGGCGCACCGGCCGACCTCGTGCTCTTCGACCCCGGCCATCCCTTCGTGCTCGACCGCTTCACGCTGAAGTCGAAATCGAAGAACACCCCCTTCGACGGCGCGCGCCTGCAGGGCCGTGTCCTGCGCACCATCGTCGGCGGCGCCACCGTGTTCGAGACGGAGACGTCAGATGCCTGAGATCGTCACCGCCCCCGGCGCGCTCGCCCTTGTGGCGGTGCTCGGCTACCTGCTCGGCTCGATCCCCTTCGGGGTCGTGATCACGCGGGCCTTTGGCTTGGGCGACCTGCGCCAGATCGGGTCGGGCAACATCGGGGCCACGAACGTCCTGCGTACCGGCAACAAGGCGGCCGCCGCCGCGACGCTGATCCTTGACGGGGCCAAGGGCGCGGTCGCCGTTCTGGTCGCGCGCGGGCTTTACGCCGAGGACGCGGCGCAGCTTGCGGGTCTTGCGGCCTTTCTGGGCCATCTCTTCCCGGTCTGGCTGGGGTTCCGCGGCGGCAAGGGCGTGGCGACCTTCCTTGGCACGCTGCTGGCGCTGGCCTGGCCGGTCGGGCTCGCGGCCTGCGCGACCTGGCTGGCAGCTGCCCTGATCGGCCGCATCTCGTCGCTTTCGGCGCTGGTTGCTGCGGCGCTGGCAGCACTCTGGGCCTGGGCCTTCGGGCACGGCGATCTTGTCGCCCTGATCCTTGTCCTCGCGGCGCTTGTAATTGTCCGCCACCATGCGAACATCGCGCGCATCATGGCCGGTACCGAACCGAGGATCGGCCGCAAGAGCTGAGGGCATCATGGGATTCACCGAAGCCGTCTCGTCCGTGTTCAACAAATACGCCACCTTCTCGGGCCGCGCGCGGCGGGCAGAGTTCTGGTGGTTCGTCCTGTTCAACCTGATCGTGCAGGCCGTGCTTGGCGCAGTCGATGCGCGGATGTTCGGCAACCACATGGGGATGATGCTGGGAAGTTTCTCCGGGACCGCGACCATGCCGGACAGTCCGGCAGTTCTGGGCGGCATCTACTCGCTGGCCGTTCTTGTCCCGACCATCGCCGTGACCTGCCGCCGCCTGCACGACATCGACCGTTCAGGCTGGTGGCAGCTGATCTGGTTCATCCCGCTGATCGGCTTCATCGTCATGCTCATCTGGACGACGCGGCAGGGCAACAGCGGGCCGAACCGCTTCGGAGCCGATCCGATTTCGGACATTCCCCCAGGGGGCGGCGACTTTCCGGTCACCTCGATCCCGCGGGTTCCGCGCGGTCAGTAGTAGCTGGTGGCCGGGTAGACTGGCGTCAGCTTTCCGGCCCATTCGTTCTGGAACCGCTCCAGCAGCCGGTCTGCCTGCACCTTGCCGGTCTTCAGGCTGTCGACCAGCGGGGAAAGCTGCGCCTCTTCGCCGTGCCCGCGCGCGGCAAGGCCCGCGTGCGACAGCCCGACCGCCGCCCGCGCCAGATCGGCCAGTTTCACGCCGCCTGCCTCGCCCGCCAGCGCCTTTTCCGAGGCCGCAATCCGCAGCCCCTCGCGCGTGGCCGCGTCGAGGCCCTTGACCAGATCCCATGCAGCGTCGAGTGCCGTCTGGTCGTACATCAGCCCGACCCAGAAGGCCGGCAGCGCCGCCAGATGTGCCTCGTCGCCGCAATCGGCCCCGCGCATCTCGATGTACTTCTTCACCCGCGCCTCGGGGAAGACCGTCGTCATGTGATCGGCCCAGTCCGACAGCGTGGGTTTTTCGCCCGGCAACGCGGGCAGCTGACCCTTCAGGAAGTCGCGGAACGACTGGCCGCGCGCGTCGATGTATGCCCCGTCGCGGTAGACGAAGTACATCGGCACATCGAGCACCCAGTCCACATAGCGCTGGAACCCCATGCCGTCCTCGAAAGCGAAGGGCAGCATGCCGGTCCGCGAATCGTCGAGGCCCCGCCAGATCCGGCTGCGCCAGCTGCGGTGGCCGTTCAGCTTGCCGTCAAAGAAGGGCGAATTGGCAAACAGCGCCGTCGCGACCGGCTGGAGGGCCAGCGCCACGCGCAGCTTCTTCACCATGTCGGCCTCGGACGCATAGTCGAGGTTCACCTGCACCGTGCAAGTCCGGTACATCATCTGCGTGCCATGGGTGCCCACGCGCCCCATGTAATCGGTCATCAGCCGGTAGCGCCCCTTGGGCATCATCGGCATCTGCTCATGCGACCATTCGGGCGCGGCCCCAAGCCCCATGAAGCGCACGCCCATCGGCTCGGCCACGGCCCGGACTTCGGACAGGTGCAGGGCAGTCTCGGCCGCCGTCTCGACGGTCGACAAAAGCGGTGCGCCCGACAGTTCCAGCTGCCCGCCGGGTTCAAGGCTGACGTTCGCGCCATTGCGGGTCAGGCCGATGATATGGCCCTGCTCCAGCACCGGCTGCCAGCCGAAACGGTCGCGCAGACCCTCGAGCACCGCCCGGACCGAGCGCGGCCCGTCGTAGGGCAGGGGCAGCAGGCGGTCGGCCAGATAGCCGAACTTCTCGTGCTCGGTGCCGATGCGCCAGTCGGTCCTGGGCTTGTTGCCCGATGCCATGTATTCGGCCAGCTGTTCGAACCGTTCGATCGGCCCGCCGCCGGACTGGGGAATGGACATGACCGCCTCGGTTCTGCCTGTCAGGAGTGCCACAGGTGGAACGCCCCCGCGCTCAAGTCAAGACGGCGAGCATCCCGCAAAAGCCGCCTGAGCCATGAATTATCGTGATGGCTCGCCTATGGCCCGACCGCCGGAACCCGCATGGGCCGCAGCCAGAGCGCCGCCCGTGGCACCGGCCCGACCATGGCGCCGGCAATTGCCCCCATGTCGATCCCCGGCAGGACGGCAAAGGCATCGAACAGCCGGTCCGCCCCGACTGCTCCGGTCGGAATGGTCAGGACCTGGCCATCCTGCGTGCGCAGACGCCACTGCCGTTGACCGTGCAGGTGGATCAGACGGATCTCGACCAGATCTTCCACCGCGATGAACCCGCCGAAATCGGGGCCGAAATAGCCGATCTGCCCCTCGTCTACCTCGACCACGCCGGGCGCGCCCGCGGTCGGACGGAACCTGAGCCGGCGGAACGCCGTCAGCGCCCAGCCGCCCGCCACCGACCAGATTGCCAGCCCGAGGAGGAACAGGATCCAGCCGCCGCGCAACGCGATCCAAGCGCCCAGAAGCGCCAGAAGGATTGCAGCCCCGACCTCGCGCCAAGGCCGCAGGCGATCGGCCAGTTCCGGACGGATGAAGCTCATGCCCAGTCTCCGAAGCGCGCCTGCCACAGCGTCAGC
>JBJOQI010000371.1:0-3167 GCA_046050045.1 Pseudomonadota bacterium
TTCCACGACACGGTGAACGCCTGGCACACCTGCCCGACCGACGGGCAGATCCGCGGGTCGAACCCGTGCTCGGAATACATGTTCCTGGACGACACGGCCTGCAACCTGGCCTCGATGAACCTGCTGACCTTCTATGCGGCGGGCAAGTTCGACGCCGAGGCCTATGTCCATGCCACCCGGCTGTGGACGGTGACGCTGGAAATCTCGGTGCTGATGGCGCAGTTCCCGTCGAAGGAAATCGCGCAGCGGTCCTATGACTTCCGCACGCTGGGCCTTGGCTATGCCAACATCGGCGGCCTGCTGATGAACATGGGCTTTGGCTACGACTCGGACGAGGGCCGGGCGCTTTGCGGCGCGCTGACGGCGGTGATGACGGGCGTGAGCTATGCCACCAGCGCCGAGATGGCGGGCGAGCTTGGGGCCTTCCCGCGTTATGCGGCGAATGCCGACCATATGCTGCGCGTCATCCGCAACCACCGCAACGCCGCGCACGGCAATGCGGGCGGGTATGAGGGTGTGAATGTCGCCCCGGTGCCGTTGGATCACGCGAACATCCCCGTGGAAGGCCTTGGAGCGCTTGCGAAAAAGGCCTGGGACGACGCGCTGGCCCTGGGCCAGACGCACGGCTTCCGCAACGCCCAGTCGACGGTGATCGCGCCCACGGGCACCATCGGTCTGGTGATGGACTGCGACACCACCGGGATCGAGCCGGACTTTGCCCTGGTGAAGTTCAAGAAGCTTGCCGGTGGCGGCTACTTCAAGATCATCAACCGCTCGGTGCCCGCCGCGCTGGAAACGCTGGGCTACGGCTCGGCCCAGATCGAAGAAATCGTAGCCTATGCCGTCGGTCACGCGAGCCTTGGCAACTGCCCCGGCATCAACCACACCTCGCTGATCGGGCACGGCTTCGGCCCGCGCGAACTGGAGAAGATCGAGGCCGCGCTGCCGTCGGCCTTCGACATCAAGTTCGTGTTCAACCAGTGGACGCTGGGCGAGGACTTCTGCACCGGCACGCTGGGCATCCCGGCCGAAAAGCTGAACGACGCGGGCTTCGACATGCTGCGCCACCTCGGCTTCACCAAGGCGCAGATCGACGCGGCCAATGACCACGTCTGCGGGACAATGACGCTGGAAGGCGCGCCCTTCCTGAAGGACGAACACCTGTCGGTCTTTGACTGCGCCAACCCCTGCGGCAAGAAAGGCAAGCGTTTCCTGAGCGTTGACAGCCATATCTACATGATGGCGGCAGCGCAGTCCTTCATCTCGGGCGCGATCTCGAAGACGATCAACATGCCGAACAACGCCACCATCACCGAGGTGCTGTCGGCCTATGAGCTTAGCCATTCGCTGGCGCTGAAGGCGAACGCGATCTACCGCGACGGATCGAAACTGTCGCAGCCGCTGGCCGCCGCGCTGGTCGAGGACGACGAGGAGGCCGAGGAAATCCTCGCCACCGGATCGATGCAGGAAAAGGCCGCGGTGCTGGCCGAGAAGATCATCGAGAAGGTGATCGTAAAGGAGATCGTCCGCAGCCACCGCGAAAAGCTGCCCGAACGCCGCAAGGGTTATACCCAGAAGGCGATCGTCGGGGGTCACAAGGTCTATCTGCGCACGGGCGAATATGGCGACGGCTCGCTTGGCGAGATCTTCATCGACATGCACAAGGAAGGCGCGGGCTTCCGGGCGATGATGAACAATTTCGCCATCGCGGTCTCGGTCGGCCTGCAATACGGCGTGCCGCTGGAGGAATTCGTCGAGGCCTTCACCTTCACCAAGTTCGAACCGGCCGGCATGGTGCAGGGCAACGACAGCATCAAGAACGCGACCTCGATCCTTGACTACATCTTCCGCGAGCTGGCGGTCAGCTATCTGGACCGGACCGACCTTGCCCATGTGAAACCGCAGGGCGCGTCGTTCGACGACATCGGCGGCGGGTCGGACGAGGGCCGGTCGAATGTGACCGAGGTGAGCGAGCGGTCGGCGTCGAAGTCGCTGGAAGTGCTGAAGCAGATTTCCTCGACCGGATATCTGCGCAAGCGCCTGCCGCAGGAGCTGACGGTGTTCCAGGGCGGTGGCGGTTTCGTTGGCGCGACCGCGCTGAACACCGCGGCCGATCCGCTGGCGGCACTGAACACGCTGGTGCCCGAGACGATGTCCTCGCCCGCGGTCGGGGCGACGGCGCTGGCGACCGGGTCGGTCAGCATGGACGCCCGCACCAAGGCCAAGCTTCAGGGCTACGAGGGCGAGGCCTGCGGCGAATGCGGCAACTACACGCTGGTGCGCAACGGCACCTGCATGAAGTGCAACACCTGCGGCGGCACGAGCGGCTGCAGCTGACGAGATACTGTCCCCGGCTTGTCCGGGGGCAGGCTTCCGGGGCGGGTGCGCTCGCCCCAGACGACGCCCAGGCCGCAGGCATGAAACCGAGCGGTAATAAGTGAGCCTAGGCGGCGAAACTTGATGGGGGGCTTCGGCCCCCCGATTTCTTTGAAAACGGGCGTTTCGGACGGTGCGCCGGGCCCTGTTATTGCCTAACGGGGAAGAAATGGCCGAAATTCCCCCCGGGGACTGGCCCTTGCACCCAAGGCGCGGAAACCCCAGATTGATGCCGTGGCGCGAAGGCCCAGACATGGTTCGCGTGCCCGCAATGGAGAGAACGATGAACAAGACACTGACCGCCCTGACGCTGGCTTTTGCCCTGACCGGCCTTGCCGCGCAGGCGCAGACGGTCGTGACCGATACGGACGGAAACGGCACCTACTCGATGGAAGAGATGAAGGCCGCCTATCCGGACATCAGCAAGGACGTCTTCACCGAGCTTGACGTCGACGGCAACGGCCAGATCGACGCTGACGAGCTTCAGGCCGGCCGCGAGGCGGGCACCATCGCCGCCTGATCCGGCGACGGAATGGCAAAGGGCCCCGGCTGGCTGCCGGGGCCTTTTTCATGCCTCGAGAGCCTCAGGGGCAGGACCAGTCGGTGACGGTGAAATAGGACGCGGGGTGGGGCAGGGCCTCGGTCACCTCGTAGATCAGCCGCTCGTCATAGCGGTTGATGTATTCCCAGACGATCTGGCCCGAGGTATCGATCTGGAAGGCGCGGCCGCCCTCGAATTCGGCCACCATGTAGCCGCCCTGCGGCAGCGGGTCGATCTTGCCGCGGATGAC
>JBJOQI010000372.1:0-8766 GCA_046050045.1 Pseudomonadota bacterium
AGGTCGGCGCGACCTCGATGGACCGCCCGGAGTGGATCGCGACCCACCCGGCCCGGGCCGAGGCCTATTGCGCGCTGACCAACAACAGCAAGCGCGGCGAAGAGGGGATGCCGGTGAACGCCGCGAACCCGCGCCCGACGAACGAATACGGCCAGATCGTGCGCTGGCGTCCGGCGGGTGGCGACCACGGGGCCGAGGCCTTCGACTGGGATCTCTACGTCATGGCGGGCAACCCGACCGTCTACCAGAACGAATATGCGGGCTCGCCCAACGTGAACGCGGGCAACATGTTCAACTCGCCCGATGGCATGGCCTTTGACAGCGAAGGGATGCTCTGGATCCAGACCGACGGCGAGGACACCAACGAAGGCGACTTTGCCGGTCAGGGCAACAACCAGATGCTGGTCGGCAATACCGACACGGGCGAGATCGCGCGCTTCCTGACCGCACCCAAGGGGGCCGAGGTGACCGGCCTGACCTGGTCGGCCGACCGCAAGGTGGCCTTCGTCGGCATCCAGCACCCCGGCGGCAGCTGGCCCGATGGCGCGGGCCTGCCGCGGTCGTCGGTCATCGCCGTCTGGCGCGAGGACGGCGCAACCGTCGGCTGAGGCTGAAGGCAGAAAAGCGAAGGGGGCCGCTGGTTGCGGCCCCCTTTGGCATTCCGGGTGCGGTCAGTGACCGAGGATCTGGCTGAGGAACAGCTTGGTCCGGTCGGACTGCGGGTTGTTGAAGAATTCCTTGGGCGTGTTCTGTTCGACGATCTGGCCCTGGTCCATGAAGATCACGCGGTTCGCCACGGCCTGGGCAAAGCCCATCTCGTGCGTCACGCAGAGCATGGTCATGCCTTCCTCGGCCAGCTCGATCATGGTGTCGAGCACTTCCTTGATCATCTCGGGGTCAAGCGCCGATGTGGGTTCGTCGAACAGCATGATCCGCGGCTTCATGCAGAGCGACCGCGCGATGGCCACGCGCTGCTGCTGTCCGCCCGACAGCTGGCCGGGGTACTTGTGCGCCTGCTCGGGGATCTTGACCTTGCGCAGGAAGTGCATCGCGGTTTCCTCGGCCTCTTTCTTCGGGGTCTTGCGGACCCAGATCGGGGCGAGCGTGCAGTTTTCGAGGATGGTCAGGTGCGGGAACAGGTTGAAGTGCTGGAACACCATCCCGACTTCTGACCGGACCTTGTCGATGTTCTTCAGGTCGCTGGTCAGTTCGGTGCCGTCGACGAGGATCCTGCCGGACTGGTGTTCCTCGAGCCGGTTGATGCAGCGGATCAGCGTCGACTTGCCCGACCCCGAGGGGCCGCAGATGACGATGCGTTCGCCCCGGTTCACGGTCATGTTGATGTCGCGCAGAACGTGGAACGTGCCGTACCACTTGTTCATTTGCGTGATCTGAACGGCAACCTCGTCGGTCACCTGCATGTGGCTGGTATCGACGGCGCGGGAGATGGCTTCTGACATGATGGCCCCTTAGCGGTGGTCGGTCTTGAGCTTCCGTTCGAGGTACATCGAGTACCGCGACATCCCGAAGCAGACGATGAAGAAGATCGCGCCGACGAACAGGAACGGCTCCCAGTAGACGCCCTTCCAGTTGATGTCGGCGCGCACGATCTTGGTGATGCCCTGCAGCGGGTCGGCAAGGCCCACCAGCGCAACCAGCGTGGTGTCCTTGAACAGCCCGATGAAGGACGAGACGATCCCGGGGATCGAGATCTTGAGCGCCTGCGGCATGATGATCAGCCGCTGCGCCTGCCAGTAGTCGAGGCCGAGCGCGTCGGCGGCCTCGTACTGCCCGCGCGGCAGGGCGGCGAGGCCACCCCGGATGACCTCGGCGATGTAGGCGCTGGCAAACAGCGTCACCAGGATGATGACGCGCAGGATCAGGTCGAAGTTCGACTGCGGCGGCAGGAAGTACTGCAGCAGCAGCGAGGCCACGAAGAGCATGGTGATCAGGGGCACGCCGCGGATGAACTCGATGAAGCCGACCGAGAGCGTCTTGATCAGGAACATGTCCGACCGGCGGCCCAGCGCCAGCAGGATGCCGATGGGCAGCGAGGCCGAGATCGCGGTGACCCCGATGGTGAAGGCCAGAAGGAAGCCGCCGAAGACGTCGCTGTCGACGGCGTCGAGGCCATAGGGGATCGCGTTGTGGAGGACGGTGGTGACCAGCGTCTGCACCTTGAGCCACCAGAGCGCGGCGACGATCAGGCCGATGCCGGCGGCGACGACGACGCCCAGCCGCTTTTGCAGGACGTACCAGACGCCCGCAAAGATGCCGAAGCCCGCGACCGTGCCGATTGGCCCCCAGACCGAGCCGCCCCAGAGCAGGTAGAAGCCGATGGCGGGGAACAGCGCCGTCAGCCAGACCAGCCGCTTCGGCATGGCCCAGGCCACCGCCGTCAGGGCCGCGAAGATCGCCGCGACGATGGCGATGTGGCCCGCGTCGGTGTCGACGCCGATCAAGGCCAGCACCAGAAGCACGCCGGTGGCCCCGACCATGATCGCGTTGATCCGGTTCAGCCCGTAGTAGAGCACCGGTGCCAGGGCCACGAACATAAGGCCAAAGGCCAGCAGCGGGCGCCAGTACTGGTCCTGCGGGTAGAAGCCGAACAGGAACTGGTGCCAGCGCTCGCGGATCAGCGCCCAGCAGGCGCCGTGCGCGTCGGGCCCGGCAGAGGCAGCGATGATGTCGCGGCATTCGCCCAGCGAGCCGGCGACCCAGACGCCGTTCAGGAACCACGGCAGCCCGGCCGAGATGAGCCAGAGCACGACAAGCGCGCCGATCACCGTCAGGGCCGAGTTGAGCGGACCCGAGAACAGGTTCTCGCGCAGCCAGCCGACGACGCCCTGCTGGCCCGCGGGCGGGGCCTCGGGCTGCAGCATCTGGGTGCGGACGAAGGAAGACTGGGTCATCTCAGCGCTCCTTCAGCCGGACGGCGTTGTTGTAGAGGTTCATCAGGGACGAGATGATGAGGCTGAGGATCAGGTAGATCAGCATCATCAGCAGCATGCACTCCAGCTCTCGCCCCGTCTGGTTCAGCGTGATGCCGCCCAGCGTGCCCTTGAGGTCGAGGTAGCTGATCGCCATGCCAAGCGTCGTGTTCTTGGTCAGGTTCAGATACTGCGAGATCAGCGGCGGGATGATGACCCGCAGCGCCTGCGGCAGGATCACGAGGCTCATGGTGCGGCCCGGACGCAGGCCCAGCGCATAGGCGGCTTCGGTCTGGCCACGGCTGATCGCCAGGATGCCGCCCCGTACGGCTTCCGCGATGTAGGAGCCGGTATAGAGCGACAGCGCGATCAGCAGCGCGGTGAAGCTGTGGGCGACGTTGAGGCCACCCTGGAAGTTGAAGCCCTTGGACACGCCGTTTTCATCGGCCGGGAAGGCCGGGATGTCGAGGTGGAAGCCCAGTGCGATCAGAAGGATGATCGTGGGCGCAAAGACGATGAGCAGGCTTTTCCACCATGTCACCGGACGCTCGCCTGTCGCTTCCTGGACCGCCTTGGCTTGGGCCGCAAGCCGCCGCCAGGCCCAGATCGAGACCACGAACACCGCCAGCGTGACATAGAAGGACAGGTTGAACGGCACGCCGAGGACCGTCACCGCACCCAGCGGACGGTCAAGCACCGGCGCCGGTATGTTGGTGCCGCGGTTCGTGACCGCGACGGTATCGAAGAACAGCATCTGCGCCGGGGGTTCCGCCCCGGTCTCGACCATCTCTTGCGTGACCTTGAAGTCCTTGGGCTGGGGCATCGCCTCGGAAAAGATCGTGAAGGCGAGGATGATCCAGAGCAGCAGCGGGACGTTGCGGAAGACCTCGACGTAGACGGTCATCAGGCGGGCGACGAGCCAGTTCTTCGACAGGCGCAGCACGCCGGCAAAGACGCCGATGATCGTGGCGAAGATGCAGCCGAAGAAGGCGACGACGAGCGTGTTCAGCAGCCCGATGACGGCGGCCCGGCCATGCGTGCTGTCATTCGTGTAGGGAATGAGCTGCTGGTCGATGTCGTAGCCGGCGCGGTTCCACAGGAAGCCAAAGTTGATGTCCTTGTCCTTGGCGGCAAGGTTCTGGATCGTGTTGTCGACCAGCCAGCCGACGAACAGAAGGAAAAGGATCAGAACGACGACCTGGATCGTGATGGCACGAAACCGGGTATCGTAGATGAGCATGCTCAGCCGAAAGCTGTCCTTCGGCGTGTCAGCGAGTGTCGCCATTGAATGTTCCCCAGGCCCTGTCGCGAATGCGGCTTTTGCCGTCTGTTTGCGGGGTCGAGCGCGCCGCCCCGAAGCGATGGGTAGTTGTCGAGAGACGAAAAAGGCGCGCCCCCGTGGACGCGCCTTTTCCCCTTGTCAGATCAACGGAACGGCGGGGCGTACTGCAGGCCGCCCTGGGTCCAGAGCGCGTTCAGGCCGCGCGCAAGGCCGATGGCAGTGGCTTCGCCGATGTTGGCGGCAAAGATCTCGCCATAGTTGCCGCCCGCCGAGATGGCGTTCTTGGCCCAGGCGGCGTCGAGGCCCATCATCGCGCCCATGTCGCCTTCAAGGCCGAGCAGGCGCTTCACTTCCGGGTCCTGGGTCGTCGAGGCGACTTCCTCGATGTTGGCCTGGGTGATGCCCTTTTCTTCGGCGGCAACCAGCGCGTAGTGCGTCCAGCGAACGATGTCGCCCCACTGGTTGTCGCCATGACGGACGACCGGGCCAAGCGGTTCCTTCGAGATGATTTCCGGAAGGATCACGTGGTTGTCGGGGTCCGCCAGGGTCGCGCGGGTCGCGGCGAGGCCCGAGGCGTCGGTGGTGAAGGCGTCGCAGGCACCGGCGACATACTGGCGCTGGGCTTCCGAGTCGTCGGCCACGGTGACGGGCGTGTAGCTGATGTTGTTCGACTTGAAGAAGTCGGCAAGGTTCAGCTCGGTCGTGGTGCCGGTCTGGATGCAAATCGTCGCGCCGTCGAGTTCCTTGGCCGACGAGACGCCGAGGTCTTTCTTCACCATGAAGCCCTGGCCGTCGTAGTAGTTCACGGCGACGAAATCGAGCTTGAGGTCATTGTCGCGCGAGAAGGTCCAGGTCGAGTTGCGGACGAGCAGGTCGACCTCGCCCGAGGCAAGCGCGGTGAAGCGGGTTTCGCCGGTGGTCGGGACGAACTTGACCTTGGTCGAATCGCCGAGGACGGCCGCAGCGACGGCGCGGCAGAGCGACACGTCGAAGCCGACCCAGTTGCCGTTCGCATCCGGCGCGCCGAAGCCGGTCAGACCGGTGTTCGAGCCGCAGATCAGCTCGCCGCGCGCCTTCACGTCATCAAGCGTGCCGGCCGATGCCATGCCCGCTGCCAGGCCCGCTACGGTGAGCGCGCCGAGAAGGACGGTTTTTTTCATGTTTACCTCTTCCTGAGTTTCCGCCGCTGCGGGCGGTTATCGTTCGGTTGGTGGACGGCGCAGGGCCGCCCGGCAGGGTTTTCCCCAGTGCCCGCCAGTTTGGGCCATTTCGAAAGCAGGCGTCAAGGCTGCAATCCGACGTTGCAGGGCCATGCCGCGACCGCCGGGGATGCGGGCGGCTTTCCGGCCAAGTTGCTGAAATTCAAAGCTTGCGGTCAATCCGCAGGCAGCGAGAGCCGCCAGAAGGCATGGGCCGCGAGAAAGTCCCTGCGCTTGCTTTCCGCAAGGTCAGCGGCATCTTCGTCGATACCCCAGAGTTCTGCCTGCCAATCCTCATCGATTCGAGACAGCCGCCAGAGGGATTCGGGGTCATGCGCATCCGACAGCGCGGCAAGGCCGAGGACAAGCGATCCCGAAATGCCGACCAGATCGTGCAGCGCCGTCAGCCCCCAGATCGACAGGCTGCGGACCGCCCGGTCGAGCGCCGCGAGAGCGGCCGTGTCCTGCGCCCGGTGAACGATGCCGGTCGTCGGATGCAGCCTTGCACCAAGGGCCTGCGCCGCCCAATCCAGCATCGGGTCCCAGCCCTCGGCCTGCCGCCGGATCAGGCCCTCCGGTCCCTCGGCGCGGTAGCACAGAAGGTCGGTGCCGCCATAGGCCGCGACAAGCCCGGCCACCTCGTCGAACTGTGTGGCGACCTTGTCGAGCGCGGCGTTTGCGGCACGGGTCACGGGCATGGTGGCGGGGTCGACCTTGCCCTGCTGCGCGTCCCATTCCGCCGCGACCGCCAGGGCCATCGCGCGGGTGGGCAGGATCAGCGCCTGCTTGGCGGGCGTCCTGATCCGCCGCGTGTCGAGCGCCACGGCAAAGCCGCCGTCGGCGTCCTCGACCCTTGCCGTCGTCCAGAACCGCTTCACCGTCCAGCCGCTCATCCGAATACCTCGTCCAGCGCCGCGTCCACCTCGTCCCACGACCCAATCAGCCGGTGTGCCCCGGCATCGGTCAGGGCGGCGGGGGCGTGATAGCCCCAGGTGACCCCGATCGTCAAAAGCCCCGCGGCACGGCCCATTCCGACGTCATAGGTCGTGTCGCCGATCATCACGGCATTGGCGGCCTGCACCCCGGTTTCGGCCAGGGCCGCCAGCAGCATCGCGGGATGCGGTTTCGACGGGTGGTCGTCGGCGACCTGGCGGGTGGCGAAGTATCCGCCGATGCCATGTGCGCGGAACACATGGTCAAGGCCCCGGCGCGACTTGCCGGTGGCGACGCCAAGGATCAGGTCATCGCGGGCGGCAAGCCGGTCAAGTGCCGCCAGCGCGCCGGGATAGGGCGGGGCCAGCTCTTCGGCGCGGCGGCGTGCAAAGCTGTCCTTGTAGGACTGGACGATGGCCGCCTGTGTCGCCGGGCTTTCGCCGGGGGCAAGCCGGGCGATGGCCTCGGGCAGCGACAGGCCGACGATCGACAGCGTGCGATTCAGGTCGGGGGCGGGCAGGCCCAGCGCGGCAAAGGCGTCGGACATGGCCTGGTGGATGTGCCGCTGGCTGTCGATGAGCGTGCCGTCCACGTCGAAGACGACGAGGCGCGGTGCGGTCATTCCTCGTCCTCGAACGGGTCGGCGGGCACGTCGCCCTCGCGCCAGCCGAAGGTCTTCCAGGTCTTGGCCATGTGCGCGGGCAGGGGCGCGGTCACGGTGATGCGCTTGCCGGTGACCGGGTGGTCGAAGCTGATCTGGCGGGCGTGCAGGTGCAGCTTGCGGCTGATGTCGCCCCCGAGCTGCGCCCCCCAGCCGTCGCCGAGGTTCTCCTGGCCCGAGCCGCCATACTTGCCGTCGCCGACGATCGGGTGGCCGATCTCGGCCATGTGGGCGCGCAGCTGGTGGGTGCGCCCGGTAATCGGGACCAGCGCCACCCAGGCCGCGCGGCTGCCCAGCGCGTCCAGCACGGCATAGTCGGTCGTGGCGCGTTTCGCGCCCTCGGTCGCGTCGATCTTCGAGGGGTGGACGGCCAGCATCTTCTCGCCCTCGCCGCCGCGCCCGTGGCCGGGGGCCTTCACCAGGCCGAAGCGGATCGTCGCCTTCTTCGGGCTGGGCACGCCCGCCACGACGGCCCAGTAGATCTTGCGGGTCGTGCGCTCGCGGAAGGCCTCGGACAGGCGCGCGGCCACCCGGTCGGTGCGGGCCAGCAGCAGCACGCCCGAGGTATCCTTGTCGAGCCGGTGGACCAGCTTCGGGCGGTCCTTGTAGCCGAACATCAGGGCCTCGGTCAGGCCATCGACATGGCGGCTGCCCTGCCCCGATCCACCCTGCGAGGGAAGGCCCGGCGGCTTGTTGATGGCGATGATGTGTTCGTCCTTCCAGATGACCGCCTCCTGGATCATCCGCACGTCGTCGTCGGGCAGCGAGCCCACATGGGCCTGCGCCTCGGGCGAGCCGGGTTTCGGCAGGGGCGGCACGCGGACCTGCATTCCCGGGCCTACGCGGTCGGATGCCTTGACGCGCTTGCCATCGACCCGGACCTGACCGGTCCGGCAGAGCTTTTCCACCGCGCCCTGCGTCAGGTCGGGAAAGCGCTTCTTCAGCCAGCGGTCAAGCCGCGCCTCGCCGTCTTCCTCAGCCACGGTCAGGGTCTGGACGCCGCTCATGCCAGCACGCCTCGCGCAAGGGCCATGCCGGCCACCAGACCGGCGATGGACAGGGTGACGGACCCCAGCACGTACAGCGCCGCAAGCGCCGGTTGGCCCGACTGGAACAGCTTCACCGCATCGAGCGAGAAGGCCGAAAAGGTGGTGAAGCCGCCCAGGATGCCGGTCATCAGGAAAGGCACAAGCCGCATCGCGTCCCGCTGCGCCAGCACGACCACCAGCACGCCCATCAGGAAAGACCCCAGCACATTGACGATGACCGTGCCCCAGGGAAAGCCCGCGCCAAAAAGCCGCGCCGCACCGACGTTGGTCAGGTAGCGCGCCGAAGCGCCAAGCGCGCCGCCCAAGGCGACCTGAAGAAGGGGTGTGAACATGGGCCTTCTCTCGGGCGCGGCGGGGGGAAAGTCAACCGCGCCCGGCCCTTCACCTTGAGCGAAATACTCCGCGGGGGTCCGGGGGTGTGAAACCCCCGGGCCTATCCGCCGCGCCTGGCGCGCAGTTGCGCGAACCAGTCGAGCCGCTTCTTCAGCTCGCGCTCATGCCCGCGCTCGACCGGCTGGTAGAGTACCGGGCGCTTGACCCCGTCGGGGAAGTAGTTCTGCCCCGAGAACCCGTCCTCGGCGTCGTGGTCATAGGCATAGCCCTTGCCATAGCCCTGTTCCTTCATCATCCGCGTCGGCGCGTTCAGGATGTGCTTGGGCGGGGGTTCCGACCCGGTCTTGCGCGCCATCTCGCGCGCGGCGGAATAGGCGGA
>JBJOQI010000373.1:0-6888 GCA_046050045.1 Pseudomonadota bacterium
GGACCCGCCACCGAAGGCAAGGCCGCCGGGCCGACCAGCATCGATTGGGCCGGATCAAGTGACCCGCCCGTGCCGCGCAGGGCCGCGATCTGCGTCTGGATATCGCGGGCGGCGCGTTCCAGATCGGCGAGCCGGGCGGTTTCTGCGTCGGTGCCCTGTGCAGGCAGGTCCGTGGGGGAGGCCAGCGCCGGTGCCGCGTCGCGCGCCAGCATCAGTTCGCGCAGGGCCGTCAGTTCGCCCCGCACTTCGGCCACCGCAACTTCGGTCGCCTGACCCTCGGGCGCGGCGAGGATCGGCAGCGACTGCGGTTGCGGCATCGGCGACTGCCAGGTCGCGGACTGGGTGACCGAAGCGCCGCCGCTGCCGGTTCCGTTCGGCACCGGCCAGCCCCGCGCCAGGACGGTGTAGTCCTGCCGCGCCGCAACCCAGCGCAGGTAGTTCGCGACCGCAGAGAACCCGGCCAGCGAGACCCGCAGCACCTCGTTGTCGCCGCGCCGCACGATCAGCTCGCCCCCGGCCGAAAGCAGCGATTCGAACCGGGAATCGAGCGGCATCAGGATGCGTTCTGGCACCGGCAGTTCGCTGATGCCGTCCGAAACGAAGAAGCCATCCCCCGCGACCGCATCGTCAAGCTTGATCTGCAGCTGGCCCTGCCCGTTGAGGAAGATCGACAGTTGCTGCTTGCGGCCGGCGCAGGCGGTCGTGCGCGGGCGGCAGATCACCTCGAAGACATCGGCATCCAGCCGCGGCGTGGGGGCAAAGCGCGCATAGCCGTCGGGGTCGAAGCGGAAGTAGACCCCTTCGACCAGACCTTCCTGAAAGGTCGGCCAACCGAAGGCGCCACGCAGTTCCTGCTCGGCCTCGCGCGCGCCAATGGCGAAGAGGACCGAGGTATCGAGGATGGCGTTTTCCGAGGCGAAGGCCTCGGGCGGGATGTCCCCCGGCTGGGTGGAAACCTGGGCGGCATCGCCCGTGGTCTGGGTCAGGCCGGGCGTGGCCAGAAGGGCCAGCGCCATCACGGCGCCAGCGAATGTGCTGCGGGCAAGCATCAGAAATCAGCCTCCGTTTGGGCGGAATGGCGCAGCGCGGGCAGCCAGTCCTTTTCTTGCGGCGGGTCGGGCAGATGCCGTTCCTCGCGGATCGACTGGTCACGGAAGGCCGTGTACCAGACCTCGGTTTCACCGGTGTAGGGTGTCAGGATCGGGCCCTGCACCTTGTGCAGCAGCGACGTGAGGAAAATGCCGTTGTTGTTGGCCGTATAGATCTCGATCCGGCCCTGCCCGCGTTCGTAGAGCCCCTCGTAGATCCCGTTCTCGGGATCATAGAGCTCGATGACCGTCTCGTAGAGAACATCGGTGTATTCGGTGTTCCACAGCGCCCAGAGGCCAAGCGCGGCCTTGGTGGCGACGGCCGAGAAGTCGGGCACATAGTCGCCCCGCGGTGTCACCGTGTTCCAGGGATAGCCGTCCGAAAAAATCGTGTCATAGGTGAAGTAGGGCGGCCCCTTGACGTTGTGTTCCGAACGCGCGGTCAGGAACCCGGTCTGGCGCCAGCGCTGTTCCTGCACGTCATAGACACGGTCGGCGAATTCGGCGCGCCAGCCGTCGGAATGCACCTCGGGCGGGCTGCTGTCGTCATGTGGCAGGTCGAACCCCAGTTCGAGCCCGTCGAGCAGATAGGATTCGGTCACCACGTAGTTCTGCGAGCTGAAGATCCGCGGATCGCGCCCGTCGTAGGGCACCTGGATGCCGAAGATCGAGGCGGTCAGGAACGGCTCGGCGCGATGCGCCAGCAGCGGCCGGAACCCCCAGAGCGCGAATCCCTTGGCGGCATATTCCTCGTAGCCCAGACGCCCCTCCTGCGAATAGGTCGTCTCGCCGGTCTCCTTGTCGACATGGCCGCCCACCAGAAGCCCCTGCGGGTCGATCACGTTGCGGAAATCCCATTTCAGCAGGATCGCATCGACCGAATTGGCCAGATGCGGGTAGCGGTTCTTGACGATCCGCAGCCAGACCAGCATCCGCCCGAGATCAAGCGCGGAAAACCCGATCTCGCCCGGCTTGTTGGCATAGTCGACCTTTTCGCCGGTCTTGGTGTTGTAGACCTTGTTCGGCATTTCGTTGCGGAAAAGGTCGAGCGATTTCAGCGTGGTCAGCAACCGCGTCGCGCGGCGGTCGAACTCCGGCTTCTCGATCAGGCAGAGCTCGTAGGCCGAGACCAGCCCCGCGACGTACGAGGCCGTATCCCACATCGTCGTCGAGGGGTAATTGCCGACGGCATTGGCCAGACCGGTGCTTTCCTGGGTGAACTTCTCGAAGTAGTGCCAGGCGACCTTGGCCGCCCGCAACTCGCGTTCGTTCAGGAAGCCGCGGCGCGCCTGATAGGGGCGCACGTATTCGTTGCGCCGGGTATAGCCGGGCTCCAGCCCCTCGGGCGGGCCGATCCGTTCGAAGTAATCCGCGGGCATCTCGCACATCCGGGGCGGCAGCTCGCGGCGCGCCTCGCCCCGGACCCGGCTGGTCGTGGCGACGGGAACATTGCCGCGCATCAGCGCCGGAATATCGTCCAGCTCGCCCCCCGCGATGATCGGGATGATCTCCTCCTCCTGCGCAAGGAAGATCTCGCGCGCGCCGGACCCCGCCGCGACCACGGCTGCCACGATGGCGGCCATGGCCCCCAGAAACGACACAAGACCCGCACGCGGCGATGACCTTTGAACTGGCGGAAGGCGATTCATGCGCAAGCGACCCGGCAAGACCATTCCGGCCCATCTAGCGGTCGCAAGGTTAAGATTTGCCCAAGCGCTGTGTCGCGAGCCGGAACCGGACTGCGGCATGGGTCCGGGGCCCCGGGGCGGTGTGTCGCGGCCGGTCGCGGCCGGTCGGGCAAAATCCTTTCTTAACAGGGCGGCCGTATCACGGGGTCACCACCCCTGCGGAGATCCCAAGGATGCAGCATCTCGACCTGCCCGCGACCGAGGCCGCCGTTCTTTCGCCGGACGGGGCAGAGGGCCCGGCCCGGGGCCGCGCGATTCTGGTCGCAGACCGTGCCCTGCCGCGCTGGGCGGCGGGGCTGTCGGCGGCCTTTGCGCTGTTGCGGGTGGCCTGCATCCTCGCGATTGCCATTTCGACGCTGTTCTTCCAGGACATCGCCGCGCTGTCGGGCCAGCCCGTCGTCGCGGCGCTGATCGCGGCGGTCGCTGCCGTTCCGGCGCTGGGGCTGATTGCCACGGGATATGCCCGCAACCGCGCGCTCGCCGGTCTGCGCGACCTGCGCCAGGGCCATGCGGTCCGCGCAGAGGCCGCGCTTGCCGGGCTTTGCGCCCTTGCCCTCGCGCTGGTGCACCCGGCGCTGGCGATGGCGGCGCTGGCCGGGCCAGCGCTGCACCTTCTGGTCCTGCGCATGCTGATCGGGCGCGCGCGACGCGAACCCGCGTGGGACCAGACCCCGGAAGAGGCGGCCTCGGTTCTGGCCGGGCGGGACGCGCGCGGCTTTGCCCTGGCCGCGGCGATTCCGCGCGACCATGCGCTGCAATCCGACATCGGCGCGGCGATGGCGGGGCTTGCCGTCGTGGCGAGCTTCGCCGCGGCCTCCGCGCTTGCCGCGCGGGGCATCCTGTCGCCCGCCGCGCTTCCGCCGATCGGGTTGATCTCGCTCTGGGCGGGGCTGGCCATGATGCGGTTTTCCGACCTGCGCCTGTCTGCGCCTCTGCCGGGCCATGTCCCGGCGCGCGAAGTCAGGACGCTCGACCAGGGCGAGCCGCCAACCGATCTGTCGGGGCTCGAGGTCACGCATCTGACCGTGACCGACCCGGCCGGGCGGCTCTTGCTGGCCGACATCGGCTTTTCCCTGCAGCCGGGGACGATTCTGGGCGTGCTGGGCGACAGCTCGGCGGGCAAGTCGCTGCTGCTGCAGGCCCTGGCGGCTCCGCTCGACCTGTCCGGCCTCTCGGTCCAGGGCAGCGTCCGCCAGCGCGGTGCCGACCTCTGGGGCCGCAGCGCCGAAGGCCGGCGCCCGCCGGCGGCGCTGGTGCCCGCCCAACCGCTGATCCTTGCCGCCTCGGGGGCCGAGAACCTCACCTGCTTTCGCGACGACCTGACCGGACAGGGCCGCGCGCTGATCGAGGCGCTGACCTTCTCTTCGGACGAGGCGCAGGCGATCTGCGATGCACCTGACGCCACGCTGCTGTCGGGCGGGCAACGCAAGATCCTCGCGCTCGCGCGGGCCTTCCTGATGGCGCCCGAGCTTTACCTGCTCGACCGGCCCGAGGACCAGCTGCCCGACCGCGCCATCGCCGCGATCGCGGCGCGCCTGAGACAGGAAACGCGGCTTGGCCGGTCCTTCGTGATGGTCACGACCAACCGCGCCCTGCTGGAGGTCTGCGACCGGCTGGTCGTCCTGCAGGAAGGGCGGGTCGTCGACTTCGGGCAGGCGGCCGAGATCCGCGCCAAGATGTCCTCGGGCTGGTCGCGCTTTGTCGGTTCCCGCAGCCTTGAAAGCGAGGAGAACCTGATCCGCTGGGTGCGCGCCCAGTTCAAGCGGCCGGGCGACGAGACAAACCGCCGCAACCTCGGCATGGTCGCGTCCGAGCTTCTGGCCTTTTCCTGCCAGACGAACGACCGGCCCGAGCGGCGCGACGTGACCTTCGAGTACAAGCACTTCGAGGGTCACGGGCAATTGCGGATGATCGACGACAGCGGGCCGCTGACGACCGGGCAGATCGCCCGGGCCCGGAAAGAGGCGGGCGGCGATCCGGGGCTGTCGCGCCTGTCGCCGCTGGCGGCCGTGGTGCGCGGCTGCCTCGACATTTCGGGCACGGTCGAGAACGACCGGCGTGTCATCAGCCTCAGGGTCGCCACCTACGATCCGCGCAAGTCGCCCGCGCCGCTTCCGGAAGGTGACCGTGACCGGGCCTGATGCCGCATATGCCGGGTTGCCGCGCAAGCGGCTGCGCCCCGCCAGCCTGGGCTGGCTGATCGGCCTGATTGCGGCGGCTGCGCTTGGCCTGAACTGGCTCGGTGGGCCGGTCGGGCGAACCGGGCTGCCACGCCACGCGACCTATCCCGGCACGATCCGCCCGGCACTGACGCCGACGCCTGTCGTGCTGCCGGCGGGCATCCCGCTCGACCGGGTGCTGGTCGGGCGGGGCGATACCGTGGTGCCGGGCCAGACACTTGCCACCTACGATCTGGCAGAAATCGCCGCGCGGCGCGACGCGCTGGCAAGCGACATCCTTGCCGCGCGGCTGTTGCGCGACTGTCTTTCGGGCCTTGATGTGGCGGACCCGGCCCTGCTCGACCGCAGCGGCATCGACCCCGACACGCGGCACCGTCTGCGCGCCGCGGTCTCGGCTTGCCGGCGCGAGACGCTGGCCAGTGCAAGGGCCGCCGAGACCCATGCCCGGGCCCGGGCGGACCTGCTCGACCAGCAGGCGCTGCAGGACCGGTGGTTGCGGCTTGCCCTGCTGTCGGCCTTGCGCGACCCCGGCAGCCGGGCTGACCGGGCCGGGTTGGCCCTGTCGGCTGCTGCGGCCCAATTGCGATTGCGCATGGCCCTGCACCGGATCGACCATGACCGCGACCGCCGCCTGGCTGCCGAGGGCGTGGCACTGGCCGGACGGATCGCGGCGCTGGATGACACCATCAGGCAGGCGCGGACCCAGCTTGACCGGCTGCGCCGGGCCGAGGCAGCGCCACGCCTGCGCGCGCCGCACGCCGGCACGGTCCTGCGGGTCCGCCGCCTGCCCGAGGGCAGCTCGGCCGACGACCCGGTGGGCCTGCTGGACATCCGGGCGGGGGGCGACCCCGGCTTTCAGGCCACGGTCGACCTGCCGGCAGAGGTCGCGGCAACGCTTGAACCAGAGGCCGCCGTCCGCTTCCGGGTGCTGGGTCTTGGCGGAAGCCTGCCGCCGCTGTCGGGGCATGTCGCACAGCTGGCGGCCGCCTCTGTCGAGGGCAAGCTGACGGCCACGATCGCGCTCGACGCCGCCAGCGCGGCCTATCTTGCCGATCCGGCGCGGGGCATCGCCTTCCGGGGCGAGGATACCCTGTCAGCCCTCGACCTGACCCTTGCCGAGGTTCCCATGCCCCGTGCGGCGCTCGCATCGCTGCGCCGGGCCTTTCCCTGCACCCTGTCACCGGGCCGTGCCTGTCCGCACGCCCCGTCCCTCGCTACGGCGGCAGAGGCGGCTGAAATGCCCCGGCCTTTGCCCGATGCGGCACCGGGCTTGGGGATTGCGCCACATTGACCGATGACCGCCGCGCGACAGGCGGAGTGATCCGGGGCGCGCCCCGATTGGCCAGGGACTGACTTTGCAGGAGTTGGCACCCGAAGGGTCACCGACATCGACGATTGGCGGCCATCAGCGGCAGCGCGAGCGGCCGGCGGCAGCGCCAGTCTGCCGACGACAGGCAAGGCAGGGTGCGGCGCGGCCGCCCGAGCCAGGTGCGGCGCGGCCGCCCGAGGACAGCGAGGGATGGCTACAGGGAAAGCGTCGATGGAAATCGCTCCATCGACGTCGCGCCGTTCCGCCGGTCGCAGCCCGTCACGCCCCCCGTGCGAGAGCAGACCTGCGCCACTCTCTATCGCTGACGGTCGGGTGCACTCTTTGGTGAAGGGTTTTGTCGCCATCGGGGCCGGGCCATGCCCGTGACCCGGTGTCCGCGCGCGAGGTCCAGGCCTGTACGCGACGCAATCTGCCGCGGCGATCCAGCCGCTCAGCACTGCACCACGCACGGCCAACCGGGAAGGGACCGCCGGGAACCCGCGCTTCCCGCGTTGGTGGTTCTTGCCCCTGGGGGAAGCGTCAGGCCACCGCGATGTCCCCCGTGGCGCGGTCAACCCGCCGGGCAGGGTCGCGCCACACCTTACCCCGGCCCCGGCAGTCCG
>JBJOQI010000374.1:0-2856 GCA_046050045.1 Pseudomonadota bacterium
TCGGCCGACACGCCCGAGTTCCGCGCCATCGTTGCGGCCTCGCTGCCCTTCACCGACGTCCTGTTCCTGAACGAGGTCGAGGCCGCCCGCGCCACCGGCATCGCCATCCCTGAAGCGGGCGACCGCGACGCCCTGCTCGCCGCTGCCACCGCCCTTCGCTCCGCCGGGGCGGGTCAGGTGGTCATCCACACCCCGGACCTCGCCGTCTGGCTTACCGACACCCCGGTCTGGCGCGAGGCGCTCCGCGTCCCGCCCGAGGCCGTGGTCAGCCCGGTCGGCGCGGGCGACGCCTTCTGCGCCGGATGCCTCTATGGCCTGCACGAAGGCTGGCCGCCCGAGGCATCGCTGGCGCTCGGCCACAGGGCCGCTGCCGCCTCGCTCTCGGGCGCGACGGCGAGCGACGGGATCCCGCCGCTCGCCAGGCTACTCGCCTGATTCGATTTTTCGCAGAAAAATCTGGCCCTTGGCCCCCTTACCACAGGTCCTCGGGCAGCAGCGCCTCGGGCATGTTCTGATAGCACACCGGCCGCAGCCAGCGGCGGATCGACAGCGTCCCCACGCTGGTCGCGCCGAAGTTGGTCGAGGCCGGATAGGGCCCGCCATGCACCATCGCATCGGCCACCTCGACCCCCGTCGGGAAGCCGTTTGCCAGCACCCGCCCCGCCTTGCGCGACAGCACCGGGATCAGGCACTGGCCAAGGTCCGTGTCGCCCGCGTCCAGGTGCAGCGTGCAGGTCAGCTGGCCCTTGAAACTTCCCGCAATCTCCGTCAGTTGCGCGGCGTCCTTCGCGCGCACGATCAGGCCGAGCGGGCCAAAGACCTCTTCCGCCAGATTTGGGTTGCGCAGGAAGTCCGCGCCCGCGACCGACAGAAGGTTCGGCCGCACGCCCCGCGCCCCGGCCTCTTGCACCAGCAGGCCATCGACGCCAACCGTCGCCGTCATGTGGTCGCGCCCCTTGCGGAAGGCCTCGGCAATGCCGTCGGTCAGCATGGTCTGCTCGCCCGTCGCATGCAGCGCGGCTAGCGCTTCGGTCACGAAGGCCTCCAGCTCCGGTCCCTCGACCGCAACGACGATCCCGGGATTGGTGCAGAACTGCCCCGCCCCTTGCGTCAGCGACGCGGCCCACCCCTTTGCAATCGCGCCCCCCCGCGCCTTCAGTGCCTCGGGCAGCAGGAAAACCGGGTTCACCGACCCCAGCTCGCCAAAGAACGGGACCGGATCGGGCCGCGCCGCACAGAGGTTGAACAGCGCCCGCCCGCCCACCAGCGATCCGGTAAATCCCACCGCCTGAATCGCCGGATGCTGCACCAGTGCCTCGCCCACCTGGCGGTTGCCGCCCTGGATCAGGCTGAAGACGCCCGGATGCAGACCCGCCGCCTTGCGCGCGGCATCCACCGCCTGCGCGACGATCTCGCCGGTGCCGGGATGGGCCGAATGGCCCTTCACCACCACCGGGCATCCGGCAGCCAGCGCCGAGGCGGTGTCACCCCCCGCGACCGAGAACGCCAGCGGAAAGTTCGATGCGCCGAAAACCGCAACCGGGCCAATCGGTTGCTCGATCATCTTCAGATCGGGCCGCGGCAGCGGCTGGCGATCCGGCAGCGCCGCATCATGCCGGCGGTCCAGATAGTCGCCCTTGCGGATATGCGCCGCGAACAGCCGCAACTGCCCCGTCGTGCGCCCGCGTTCGCCTTCCAGCCGCGCGGGCGGCAGGCCGGTCTCCTGCACGCCGATCTCAGTGATCGCCGCGCCCCGCGCCTCGATCTGGTCGGCGATGGCCTCGAGGAACCTTGCCCGCTGCTCGCGCGTGGTCGCGCCATAGGACCAGCTGGCCGCCATCGCCGCCGCGCAGGCCGCATTCACGTCCTCGACGGATCCGGCCGCGAATCTGCGCGCCTCGCCGGTCGCAGGCGAGGAATGGAACGCGCGATCGCCCCCAGTCCAGTCGCCTGCAATCAGATGTTTGCCTGTCAGATCAAGGCTCATTGGTCAGTCCTTCAGAAAATGCTCGAACATCAGGCGGGCAGGACGCCGCCCAGTTCATCCTCGATATGGATACGGATGATCTCATCAAACCCGGTCTCGGCGGCAAAGCCAAGGTCCCGCGCGCGCCGCGCCTCGAACCGCGTCGGCCAGTTCTGCACGATGGCCCAGACCGCCTCGTCCGGCACCGCGTCGATCATGCCGGCAAATCGCGCCCCCGCGACTCGCCGCAGGGCCTCGATCTGTTCCCCGACCGTGCAGGCGACACCCGGCATCGTCAGGTTGGGCCGCCCGCCAAGCGTCGCGCTGTCGATCTCTGCGGCATGGATCAGGAAGTTCACCGCCGAGCGCGGGCTTGCATGGGTATGCAGCACCTCCGGGGGCACCGGCAGGGTCGTGCGCCGCCCGGCCAGCGGCTCGCGGATGATCGACGAAAAGAAGCTCGACGCCGCCTTGTTCGGCAACCCCGGCCGCACGCAGATCGTCGGCAGCCGCACCCCCACCCCGTCAAGCATTCCCCGCCGCGAATAGTCGGCCAGCAGCAGTTCGGACATCAGCTTCTGGGTACCGTAGGAGGTCTTGGGCGTCGGGTGGAAATCGTCGGGAATGACCGCGGGGAACGGCCCGCCAAAGACCGCGATGGTCGAGGCAAAGACTACCCGCACCCCCGGCGACGCCGCCCGGACCGCGTCGAGCAACCCGCGCGTCCCGTCGAAGTTCACCCCATAGCCAAGGTCGAACTCGGCCTCGGCCTGGGCCGAGACGACGCCGGCCAGATGAAACACGACGTCGCAATTCAAGGCCGCAAGCTCTGCCGCGACTTCGGGCGCGCGCAGGTCGCCCTGCAGGGAATGGCAGGCAAGGCCCTGCAC
>JBJOQI010000375.1:0-2994 GCA_046050045.1 Pseudomonadota bacterium
CCGAAACAGCCGTTCGGGTAGACGCTGTCGCGGTACAGCTCTCCCGGACCGCCTGCCGCCAGCACGATCACCGGCGCCAGATACAGCGCCAGTCCCATCGGGTTGTCCTCGGTCCGGTCGGCCACCCGCGCGCAGACCGCCCCCTGCACGGCCCCGCCCTCGACCACCAGACGCAGGGCCGTCGTCTGGTTGTGGATCGGTACGCCCAGCCGGATCGCCTCTTCCGCCAGCACCCGCACCATGAGGCGCGAGGTCCGCGGCCCGCAGCTTGTGGCGCGCCCCACCTCGTCGTGGTCGGTCTGATAGCGCAGCGTACCGCCCAGTTCATCCTGCGGCAGCGGCAGCCCGAGGTACTGCAGCGATGCCATCGCCCGGACCGATCCCACCGCCTCGACATAGGCCGTGTCGGCGTCCATCGCCCCGCCGGCTGATATCGCGGCGGCCATCGCCCGGAAGTCGTCGCCCCGGTCGGCGGTATTGGCCGTATGCAAGGTCTGCTTGTCCGACCCGGAACAGGCCGAGGTGCCACCCCAGGCGCTCTGGCTCAGGACCGCAACCGCCACCCCCCGCCGCTTCAGTTCCACCGCCGCGCGCAGGCCAGCCGCACCCGACCCGACCACCAGACAGCCCGCACGGTAGACCGGCAGGCTCAGCCCCGCCGCGACCGCCCGGCCCGATGGCGCAGGGACTGGCGGCAGCCGCGGCATCCCGACATCAGTCAGCGCATCAAGGATCGGTTGGGGAACTTGCAAGGCCATCGAAGCGTTCTTCCTTCAGGTCAGCGCGATATCGACCCAGGCACGCCGGGCCGAGCTTTCCATGCAGGCATCGACAATCTGGCACATGTGATGCCCGACATCGAAATCCGGCCACATCTTTTCGCCCGTGATGATCGAACGCGTCACTTCCGCCGCCTCGATGATCTTGGTTTCGTTGTAGCCCAGCGCAAAGTTCGGCAGGGGCAGAAAGGCCCGGTAGTTCGGGTGATCCGGCCCGACATCGATCTCGTGGAAGCCGCGCCGCCCCTGCCGGTCGTCATTGGTGTACAGCCGCAGCCTGTTCACCTCGTCATAGTCGAAGACAATGCTGCCCTTGGTGCCGTAGATCTCATAGGCCTGCCGGAACTTCCGCCCGGTAGCGACACGGCTGAAATCGACAATCCCGCGCGCACCGTTCTCGAACCGGCACAGCAGGTTCGTCGCATCGGGGTTGGTGACCTCGGCCCATCCGCTTTCGTCCTGACCCGGGAGGACGGGGCGCCGCTTCGTGAAGATGAGGTTTTCGGCAATCAGGCTTTCGACCCGTCCGACCAGAAAGTGCATGAAGCTGAAGACATGGCTTCCGGTGTCGCCGACGATTCCGGTCGGGGCCAGCTTGCCATCCGCCCGCCACATGAAAGGGGCAAGCGGGTCGCCGAACACATCGATATGCTGGCACCCCTTGAACAACCGGATCTCGCCGATCTCGCCCGCCTCTATGATCTCGCGCGCAAGGTCATGCACGGGGTTGCGCGGGAAGGCGTGCCCGACGCGGGTGACCACTCCCCTGGACCGGGCGAGGTCCGCCAGTTCCTTCGCTTCCGCCGCGCTGTCCGCCAGCGGCTTTTCGCACAAGACATGCTTGCCTGCCAGCAGCGCAGCCTTGGCGACCGGGTAATGCAGGTTGTCGGGCAGGCAGATGTCGATCAGGTCGACCTCGGGGTCATTGACTGCCTCGCGCCAGTCGTGGACGACCTTCGCGCCCGGCGCACGAAAGCCGGGGCCTTCCGCCGCGCCGCGATCCTTGTCGACCAGGGTCACGATTCTTGCCCGGCCATGCGACGTTCCGAAGAAGTGCGGAAATGTCTGGAAGGCCATCGTGTGGACCCTGCCCATCCATCCCGACGCACCCAGAATGGCAACGCGAACTTCCTTCATTCTCGTCTCCTCCTGCGTGAAGCCGACCTCGCGGAAGTTCCAAGTTTCAGAGGGTTCGTTGCAAGGTCACTTTTGGAACCTTCCATCAAGCTACTGTCACGTTCCAATCCTGTCAATGATGCACCTCCGGCCGCCGAACGACACCCGCACCCTAAGCCTTGTTCGGACGCACACGGGCCGCCGTCTTGTCGGCAAAGGCCGCAAGTCGTGCCCGCGCCTCGGGCTGGGTGTTCACCACGCCGGCCACGCAGGCCTCGGCATAAGCCGCGTCCAGCGCCGACATGTTCTGCATGTGGCTGATCGCCGAACAGATGGCAAAGTTCGTCAGCGGCAGGTTCTCGGCACAGCGCCGCGCCAGCGCGATGGCCTGGGCCAGCGAATCCTCGACGAGGTATTGCGCCAGCCCGACCTCGACCGCCTCCGGGCCCTGATAGACGCGGCCGGTCAGCATCATGTCGATCATCCGCGCCTTGCCCACCAGCCCCGCCACCCGGATCGTCGCGCCGCCTCCGGTGAACAGCCCCCGCTGCCCCTCGGGCAGGGCGAAATAGGTCGTGGCATCGGCAACCCTGACATGGGCGGCGCTGGCCAGCTCCAGCCCGCCGCCGACGACAGCCCCCTTCAGCGCGGCGATCACCGGTACGCCGCCATATTCCATCTTGTTGAAGGCCTCGTGCCAGCGCAGGCAGAGCTGCCAGAACTCGGCCGGGCTGCGGTCGGCCTTGTGATGCTCGACCAGATCAAGTCCGGCGCAGAAATGGTCGCCCGCCGCCGTCAGCACGATGGCCCGCGCACCCTGCGCCATCGCGCCCGAGAACAGTGCCACCAGCGCCTCGACCATGGCCGCGTTCAGGGCATTGCGTTTCTCTGCCCGATCCAGCGTGACGATCCAGACGCCGTCCGGCTGCCGGTCCACAAGCAGGTTGTCATGGTCCAAGGCCCGTCCCTCCGCATCCGCCCCGGGACCATCAATCCCGAAGTCGGTCCGCGGCGCAACCGGGTCGCTTGTCGCGACCCCGCCCGGCCGGACCGGGGGATGCCCGGATCAGCCCAGCTTCACGCGGATCATCTGCCAGGA
>JBJOQI010000376.1:0-4454 GCA_046050045.1 Pseudomonadota bacterium
GTTCGCCATCGCGGTCGCGATGTGGGTCCTGCTGGATTACACCCCAACCGGGCGCTACCTTTATACCATCGGGGCGAACCAGCGCGCGGCCGAGCTGAACGGCATTCCGACGCGGAAATTCGTCATCGGTGCCTTTGTCGCCTCGGGCCTGCTGACCGCGCTGGCGGGCGTCCTGCTCGCCTCGAAGCTGCGCATCGGGCAGGCGAGCGTCGGGCTGGAGTTCCTGCTGCCGGCACTGGTCGGGGCCTTCCTTGGCTCGACCACGATCAAGCCGGGGCGGGTCAACGTCTGGGGCACCATCGTCGGCGTGATGATCCTCGCGGTCGGCATCTCGGGCATCCAGCAGTTCGGCGGCAGCTTCTGGGTCGAACCGCTGTTCAACGGAACGACGCTTCTGATCGCGATCGGCATTGCCGGGTACGCGCAACGGAAGAAGGGCGCGAAATCGAAATGAGACAGCATCTTAGGGAGGAACCAACATGCTGAAACGTACCTTGCTGAACAGTCTGCTTGCAGGCTCGATCCTTGCGGCGACCGGCCTGGCGGCCCTGGCGCAAGAGGCCTTCGACGGCCCGACCAGCGGCCCCAAGGCCGCCGAGGGCAAGACCATCGTCGTGCTGGCGGGCGACCTGAAGAACGGCGGCATCCTGGGCGTGACGACCGGGATCGAGGAGGCCGCGGCCAAGATCGGCTGGACGGTCAAGGTGATCGACGGCGCAGGCTCGGTCCAGAGCCGTTCGGCCGCGGTGGGGCAGGCGCTGGCGCTCGGGCCCGACGGCATCGTCATCAACGGCTTTGACGCCGCCGAGCAGCAGGCCGCGCTGGAAGGCGTGGTGGCCGCGGGCATCCCGATGGTGTCCTGGCATTCGGGGCCAAAGATCGGCTGCGACGCGCCGGGCGGCATCTTCGCCAACGTCTCGACCGATGCGATGGACGTTTCGGCCAAGGCCGCCGAATGGGCGTTGAAGGACGGCGGCGGCAAGCCCGGCGTCGTGATCTTCACCGACTCGACCTATACCATCGCCATCCTGAAGGCCGCCAAGCTGAAGGAAATCATCGAGGCCGGTGGCGGCACCGTGCTGCAGTGGGTCGATACGCCCATCGCCGAAACCTCGACCCGGATGGGTCCGCTGACGACGACGCTGTTGCAGCAGCACGGCGCGGCCTGGACGCATTCGCTGGCGATCAACGATCTCTACTTCGACTTCATGGGGCCGGCGCTTGCCGCCGCCGGGATCGACGGCAAGGCCAACCCCAAGGCGGGCTCGGCGGGCGACGGATCGGAAGCGGCGTTCCAGCGCATCCGCTCGGGCCAGTATCAGGCGGTCACGGTTGCAGAGCCGCTGAACCTGCAGGGCTGGCAGCTGGTGGACGAGCTGAACCGCGCGATCTCGGGCGAGGCCTGCTCGGGCTACATCACCGCGCCTGCGCTGGTGACGGAAGAGGGTCTGGCCAATACCGAGGGCAATTCCTTCGACCCGCAGAACGGCTACCGCGAGGCCTATGCGGCGATCTGGGGCAAGTGATCCCGGCGGCAAGGGACAGGGAAGGGGCGGGCAACCGCCCCTTTCGTCTTGCCGGAAGGTCTCTGGTCAGCTGACGCGGGAAACCACGTAATCGGCAAGGTCCGAGAGCATGTCGGTGATGTCGTGGCCGGGAAGGCGCGTGGCCGCGTCCCGGGCGCGCGCGGCCCAGGCCAGCGCCTCGGCCCGTGCGGCATCCAGCGCGCCGTGGCGGGCGATGATCGCCATGGCCTCGGCCAGGTCGCCGTCGCGCTGGTCGCCCTTTTCGATGACCCGCTTCCAGAAGGCGCGTTCCGCCGCGTCGGCCCGCGCGATGGCCTTGATGACCGGCAGCGTCAGTTTGCGTTCGCGGAAGTCGTCACCGGTGTTCTTGCCGATGGTGCCGGTCGCCCCGCCATAGTCGAGCACATCGTCGACGATCTGGAAGGCGATGCCCAGCGCGTCGCCATAGTCGAAGAGCGCGCGCACGACGGCCTCGTCGGCCCCGGCGATGACGCCGCCGACCTCGGTCGCGGCGGAAAACAGCGCTGCCGTCTTGCCGCGCACCACCCGCAGGTAGATGTCCTCGGTCGTCGCCAGGTTCTGCGCGGCGGTCAGTTGCAGCACCTCGCCCTCGGCGATCGTGGCCGAGGCATTCGACAGGATCGCCAGCACGCGGATCGAGCCGGTTTCGGTCATCAGCTGGAAGGACCGGGCGAAGAGGTAGTCGCCCACCAGGACGCTCGACTTGTTGTCCCAGAGCAGGTTCGCGGTCGGACGTCCGCGCCGCTGGGCGCTTTCGTCGACCACGTCGTCGTGCAGCAGGGTCGCGGTGTGGATGAATTCGACCGTCGCGGCGAGGTTGACGTGATGCGCGCCCTGATAGCCGCAGAGCCGCGCGGCAGCGAGCGTCAGCATCGGGCGGAGCCGCTTGCCACCGGCCTCGACCAGGTGGGCCGTCACCTGCGGGATGCGCGGCGCATGTTCCGAGGCCATGCGCTCGCGGATCAGCTGGTTCACGCGCGCCATGTCGTCGGCCAGCGCAGCGGCCAGACGGTCGAGCGGTTTCTGCGGGGAGTCGTCCAGGCTCATTGTCGGTCCGTAGTATCTCGACAAACCGGGGGGCTCGTCACTAAGTCTCAGCCATGAAAGAGCTTATGCGCACCACCGACCCGACCGCGATCGCCTTTGCAACAGCTCTGCTTGAGGGTGAGGGTATAGCGGCCTTTCAGATGGACGTCCACATGAGCGTGCTGGAAGGGTCACTGGGCATTTTGCCGCGCAGGGTGATGGTGCGCGACCAGGATCTGTTTCTGGCCCGCGCCATCCTGCGCGACAACGGGATCGAGACCGCGCCGTGAGCTTTGCCGAGGACGCCCTGACGCGCGACGGCTTTCTGGGTGGGCGCGTGTTCGTCCGCCAGCCGCGCCGGGGGTTCCGTTCGTCCGTGGATGCGGTGCTGATGGCGGCGGCGGTGCCCGCGCGGCCGGGCCAGTCGGTGCTGGAGCTGGGCTGCGGTGCGGGGGCGGCGATGCTGTGCCTGGGGACGCGGGTGGCAGGGCTGCGGCTGGCGGGGCTGGAATTGCAGGCGGATTATGCCGCGCTGGCCCGACGCAACGCCGCCGAAGCCGGGATCGGGGCCGAGGTCCATCAGGGCGATCTGGCGCGGATGCCTGCAGCACTGCGGGCCGAACGCTTCGACCATGTGATGGCCAACCCGCCCTATTTCCCGCCCGGCGGCGGCACCGCGGCGCGCGATGGTGGCCGGGAGACCGCGCTGCGCGAGGGCGAAACGCCGCTGGCGGACTGGGTGCGCGCAGGGTTGCGGCGGCTGGCGGATGGCGGGGTTCTGACCGTCATCCAGGCGGCGGACCGGCTGCCCGCGCTGCTGGCGGCGCTGCCGGGCGAGGGCCGGGGCGTGACCGCTCTGGCCCTGCATCCGCGGGCCGGGCGCCCGGCAAGCCGGGTGATCCTGCGGGCGGTGAAGGGCGGGCGGGCTGCCTTCCGCATGGCCGCGCCCCTTGTGCTGCACGCGGGGGATCAGCACCTGAAGGACGGCGACGACTATGCCGTGCAGGCCGCCGCGATCCTGCGCGACGCGGCGGCGCTGGAATTCTGATCGTCGCGGACCCGCGCACCGGCTGCGCCTAACGATTCGTCAATCTTTCGGCGGGCAGCCTGTCGGGCGGGAACCGTGGAAGGTTGGGGCGTGACACGACTCAAAGCCTGTGATCAACTCGTTACATAGGCACCAGAAAGAGGAGACGACGCCGATGTCGATGAACTCTCACCTTCAGGAGCTGCGGAAGAAGCACCAGCATCTGTCCGAAGCGGTTGAGGAAGCCGAACGCAGCCCCTCGGTGGACCATCTGGCAATCGCCGACATGAAGAAGCAGAAGCTTCGCATCAAGGAAGAGATCGCGCGCCTCACCCAGCACTGAGGCGTTTTTCGTCTGTGGCGGGGCGGTCGGCACGAGACTTCGTGCCCCGCGCCGCCACGACGGCACCGCCCGTGATCAGGACCGCGGCAAGAAGGATTGTCCAGCTTGCGGGCGCGATCCCGGCCGCGACCAGCGCCAGCGTCGACAGAAGCGGTGCGACATAGGAGGCGACGCCCAGAAGCTGGATGTCGCCCCGTTTCATGCCCACGTCCCAGGTGAAGAAGGCCGCCCCGACCGGGCCAAGGCCAAGCGCTACGACCGCCAGCCAGCCGGTTGGCGTGGCGGGCCAGACGGTTTCTTCCAGCACCAGATGGGCAAGGGCCGACAGCACGGCGGTGGCCAGGCAGAAGACCGTGACGCTTTCGGTCGGAACCGAGCCGAGGCGGCGCGAGATGACGGAATAGCCTGCCCAGGTCACGGCACAGAGCGCGGCGAGCGCGAGGCCCGCGACCGGCACACCCGACCCGGTCGCGCCCCGCCCCAGCACGATCAGCGCGGCCCCGGCAAAGGC
>JBJOQI010000377.1:0-5118 GCA_046050045.1 Pseudomonadota bacterium
CACCCCTACCGCGTGGGCGAGGAACAGCAGTTCCGGCTCGATACCTCGCGCGCGCTCTATTTCGACGCCGAAGGGAGGCGTGTCGCCTGATGGCAAAGATCACCCTGAAAGCCTTGCGCCACGCCTATGGCCCGAACCCGAGCAAACCGTCGGACTACGCGCTGAAAGAGCTGAACCTCGACTGGAAGGACGGCGGCGCCTATGCGCTGCTCGGCCCCTCGGGCTGCGGCAAGACCACGCTTCTGAACATCATCTCGGGCTTGCTGATCCCGTCGCACGGGCAGGTCCTGTTCGGCGACCGCGACGTGACCCGCGCCTCGCCCGCCGACCGCAACATTGCGCAGGTGTTCCAGTTCCCGGTCATCTACGACACGATGACGGTACGCCAGAACCTTGCCTTCCCGTTGCGCAACCGCGGTGTGGACGAGGCAAAAATCGCCACCCGCGTGGCCGAGATCGCCGAGATGCTGGAACTGTCCGACCAGCTTGACCGCCGCGCCTCGGGGCTGACGCCGGATGCCAAGCAGAAGATCTCGATGGGCCGTGGCCTGGTGCGCGAGGACGTGAACGCCGTCTTGTTCGACGAGCCGCTGACGGTGATCGACCCGCACCTGAAGTGGAAGCTGCGGTCGAAACTGAAGGAGCTTCACCAGAAGGTCCGGGCGACGATGATCTACGTCACGCATGACCAGACCGAGGCGCTGACGTTTGCCGATCAGGTCGTGGTGATGCAGGACGGGCAGGTCGTGCAGATCGGATCGCCGGTCGAGCTGTTCGAGCGGCCCGCCCATACCTTCGTGGGCCATTTCATCGGCAGCCCCGGCATGAACATCATTCCCTGCGACGTGCGCGACGGCGCGGCCTTTGTCGGCGGCCACCGGGTGATGGCGGCGCATGGTGTGACCGGCCGCACCGAAATCGGGGTCCGTCCGGAGTTCGTGTCCTTCGGGTCCGAAGGACTGCCCGCGCAGGTCACCCGCGTCGCCGACGTCGGCCGCAGCCGGGTGGTCGAGGCGCGGGTCGGCGAACACAAGGTCAATGCGGTCGTGCCCGAGGATACCTCGGTGCCTCTCGGGGCCACGCATCTGGTCTTCGATCCGGCCCAGACCCGGGTCTATGCCGACGGCTGGCTGGCTGCGGAAGGGGGCGCCAAATGAAGACCTGGAACAACCGCGCCTGGCTGATGGTGCTGCCGGTCGTCGTGCTGGTGGCGTTCAACGCGCTTGTGCCGCTGATGACGGTGGTCAACTACTCGGTGCAGGAAACCTTTGGCGACAATACCTTCTTCTGGTCCGGCCTGCGCTGGTTCGAAGAGATCCTGACGTCGGACCGCTTCCACGAGGCGCTGGGCCGGCAGCTGATGTTCACCGGCATCATCCTGCTGATCGAGATTCCGCTGGGCGTCGCCATCGCGCTTGCCATGCCGAAGACCGGCCCCTGGGTTTCGGTCTGCCTTGTCCTGATGGCCCTGCCGCTTCTGATCCCGTGGAACGTCGTGGGTGCGATGTGGAACATCTTCGCGCTGCCTGACATCGGGCTTCTGGGCTACGGGCTGAACGCGCTCGGCTTCAACTACAACTATACCCAGCAGCCAGGGGCGGCCTGGTTCACCATGGTGCTGATGGATGTCTGGCACTGGACTTCGCTTGTCGTCCTGCTGGCCTATGCCGGCCTGTCGGCGATCCCCGACGCCTATTATCAGGCGGCCCGCATCGACGGCGCGCGACCCTGGGCGATCTTCCGGTTCATCCAGCTGCCCAAGATGAAGCGCGTCCTGACCATCGCGATCCTTCTGCGCTTCATGGACAGCTTCATGATCTACACCGAACCGCAGGTGCTGACCGGCGGCGGGCCCGGCAACTCGACCACTCTGCTGTCGATCGACCTCGTGAAATACGCACTTGGCCAGTTCGACCTTGGCCGTGCTGCGGCCATGAGCCTGATCTACTTCGTCATCACGCTCCTCGTCTCATGGGTGTTCTACACCGTGATGACGAAGGACGAACCGCAATAAGGAGGGAAGGACATGCGCCTGCGCTTCCTAGTCCCCACGGTCTACATCTCCTTCCTTCTGCTGCCGATCTACTGGCTGCTGAACATGTCGTTCAAGACGACGAACGAGATCCTGGGCGGTTTCTCCCCGTTTCCGCGGACCTTCACGCTGGACAATTACGCGGTGATCTTCACCGATCCGACCTGGTACTGGGGCTACTTCAACTCGATCGCCTATGTCTCGATCAACACGCTCCTGTCGCTTCTGGTGGCGCTGCCTGCGGCCTATGCCTTCAGCCGGTACCGCTTCCTCGGTGACAAGCACCTGTTCTTCTGGCTTCTGTCGAACCGGATGGCCCCTCCGGCGGTCTTTGCCCTGCCGTTCTTCCAGCTCTATTCGGCGGTCGGGCTGTTTGACACCTACTTCGCCGTGGCACTGGCGCATTGCATCTTCTCGATCCCGCTGGCGGTCTGGATCCTCGAAGGCTTCATGTCGGGCGTCCCGAAGGAGCTTGACGAGACGGCCTATGTCGACGGCTATTCCTTCCCGCGCTTCTTCGCGACCGTCTTCATCCCGAACATCAAGGCCGGGATCGGCGTGACCGCCTTCTTCACCTTCATGTTCTCCTGGGTCGAGATGCTGTTGGCCAAGACGCTGACGGCCGTCGCCGCCAAGCCCATCGCCGCCACGATGACGAAAACGGCTTCCAGCGCAGGGTACGAGCTTGGGCTGCTGGCCGCGGCCGGATGCCTGACCATTGTTCCGGGGGCCATCGTGATCTGGTTCGTCCGCAACTACATTGCCAAGGGCTTTGCCCTGGGGAGGGTGTGATGCGCCGTCTCGTCCTGTCGCTGTTCCTGCTTCCGCTGCCTGCCCTTGCGCAGCAGACGCAAGGCTGGGGCCAGATCGGCCAGAAGAAAGAGGCGGCCTTTGCCTGGACCATGCCGATGTTCAACGGCTTCTGGATGGCCTGGACGCCCGCCACTATGGCCTTCTTCGCGCTGGTTTTCGGCCTGATCGCCCTGATGGGTTTTCTTGAATGGCGTAACCCCGGCGGGGCCGAGCGCGACGGTGTGCTTGGCCTGACCACGACGCGCGGCGACCGGCTGTTCATCAGCCTGCTCGGCACCGCCTACATCCTGCTTGGCTGGCTCTTCTTCATGGGCGAGCCGATCTGGGGCGCGGTCGTCATCGCCGCGCTGTGGTTCACCTTCGTCTTCCGGAAAGCGTGACGGGTCAGATCACCTCGCCCAAGCGGCGCAGGCGCAGGACCTGTTCGGCCCCGAAGAAGGGTGCGGTGATCGGCGCGGTCAACCGTTCCCAGGCCTCGGGCGGGATCGAGATATCGCCCAGGTAAAGATCACCCACGACATGGCTCTGGCTTTCGGCCCCGAGCCGCAGCTTCGGCAGGCCGAGGGCGACCGTGGCATCAGCCCGGATCGCAGGTGCCAGTGCCACGCCGGACTGGGCGTCGAACCCCGACGGCACATCAACGGCCAGGGTGGGCGCATCAGAGCCGTTGGCCCAGCCGATCAGGGCGGCAACCCGGCCGTGCGGGCTGCCGCGCAGCGAATAGCCGATCAGCCCATCGATGATCAGTTCGGGGTCTTCGTGCGGCGTTTCCGACACCCTGCGCCCGAGCGAGCCAAGGATCGCGAGCCCCGCCGTCATGCCTGCGCTCATCGCATCGGCCGGATGCGACAGGACGGTCGTGACATCTGCCCCCCAGTCGGACAGGCGCCGCCCCGCCGTCAGCGCGACCTCGCCATTGCCGCCGCGCCCGGCCAGGATCGTGATCCGGTGTCCCTTGACGCAGCCACCGAAGTACCGCCGCGTGGCCAGGGCCGCCACGGCGCGGGCGGCATTTTCCTTCATGGCAGCAAGGCCGATGCCCAGCCCCTCCATCAGGAAGTCGAGTTCCAGCATGGTTGCGGCGTCGGTCTCGGGGAAACCGTCGGTGATGGCGAAGCCATGGGCATCGCGGGTCTGGTCAGCGGTCGGGCGTGTCATTGTGGCTCTTGCAGGTGGGTTGCAAGCGGTATCCCCCGCAACTGCCATTCTGTCGACCGCAGAGGCGACAGACGACGAAGTTTTGAACAAGGTTTCAGAGATGGCCTTCCGACCGGAAGCTGACTTCGCGCGACTTTCCGACAATCAGGTGGTCGTGCAGCGTGATCCCCAGGACGCGCGCCGCATCCTGTACCTGCGCGGTCATCGCGATGTCGGATTGTGATGGCGTCGGGTCGCCCGAAGGGTGGTTGTGCACCAGGATCAGAGCCGAGGCATTCAGTTCGAGCGCGCGCTTGACCACCTCGCGCGGGTAGACGGGTACATGGTCCACGGTGCCCCGCGCCTGCTCCTCGTCGGCGATCAGCACGTTTTTCCGGTCGAGGTAGAGGACGCGGAACTGTTCGGTCTCGCGATGCGCCATGGCCGTGTGGCAGTAGTCGAGCAGCGCGTCCCAGGAGGACAGAACCGGCCGGTTCATCACCCGCGCCCGGGCCATGCGCTGGGCGGCCGCCTCGAGCACCTTGAGGTGCAGCGCGATGGCGGGGCCGACCTCGTGCACCTCGGCCAGCCGGTCCTGCGGGGCCGACAGGACACGGGCAAAATCGCCGAAGGTGTCGATCAGGCGGCGCGCCACCGGCTTGACGTCACGGCGCGGCATGGCCGGGAAAAGCGCAAGTTCAAGAAGTTCATAATCTGCCAGCGCCCCGGCCCCGCGTTCCTGAAACCGCTGCCGCAGGCGCGCGCGATGATCGCCGATGTACGAGGGCAACTGGCCCTGCACAGCCAGTGGAACGGCAGGTGCCTCGTCGGGATCAAAGAGGCCCGGTGCCTCGGAGAATGTCGGGATGTTTCGCATGGCGACAATCGTCCGGGGTCTTGGTAAACTAACCCCTAACGCCCTTCATCTTGACCGAAATACTCCGGGTGGTCGACGCGACACCCGTCGCGGCGACGGGGCAGAGCCCCCCTTTTCCCCGGCCCTTCGCCTGTGCTCCGGGCGTTCGGTCCTGAAAACGCTCCACTGGAGCGTTTTCGCGCGGGCTTTGCCCGCGCCGGACCTTGCCGGCCCTGCGCTTGTGCTCCGGGCGTTCGGCGCTTCATTCGCTCCACAGGAG
>JBJOQI010000378.1:0-3084 GCA_046050045.1 Pseudomonadota bacterium
TCGCCGAAAGCCGGGCGAAGTCCGCCTCGGCCCGCCGGGCAGCCGGAGCCAGCAGCGCAAAGGCGAAGGGCAGAGCGCCAAGGGCATTGGCAAGGATCGTCACCGGAAGGGCGAGCTGCATCGGCGGCGCGACCCCGCGCAGCAGCAGGAAAAGCCCGGTCCCCAGGACGAGTGCCGAGACGCCGAGCGGCAGGACGGCCGCGGCGACCGGCAGGCGGGCGGCCCATCCCGCGTGGCGGGCTGCGGTGACCGCCAGGCAGAGCGCCAGGCCGGTGGCGAGGACCGTCGCCGCAAGTGCGATCAGCACCGAGCGGAGTGCGGCGGGCCAGAGACCGACCGGCAGGTCGGCCAGCGCGCCCGCCCCCCGCAGCAGCACCGCCAGAAGCGGCAGCACCAGAAACAGGCCCGCCAGCAGCACCACGCCTGCGTCGGCCAGCGCCGCCAGCCCGCGCGGGCGGGGCAGTTCGGCATCCGCAAGCCCGCTGCCCGGGCCGAAGCCTGCCGGGCGCGCCAGCGACAGCACCGCCCCGGCCACGAGCGCACCAAGCCCGAGCTGGATGCAGGCCAGAAGGGCCGCGCGCCCGAGATCGAAATCGAAGCGGATCGCCTGATAGATCGCCAGTTCCAGCGTCGAGGCCCGCGGGCCGCCGCCCAGCGTCAGGGCCACGGCAAAACTGCCCAGACAGACCAGGAAGATCGTCAGAAAGGCCGAAGGCGCAATGTCCCGCAGGATCGGCCATTCGAGATGCCGCCGCATCTCGGCCGGACCGAACCCCAGCGAGGCGGCAAGGCGGATCCGCTCGGGCGGAATCGCGCCCCAGCCCTGCAGAAACATGCGCAAGGCCAGCGGCAGGTTGAAGAAGACATGCGCAAGGATGACACCCTGCGGGCCATAGATCCCGGGCGGCTGCACACCGAACATCCCGAAGACCTGCCCGGCGAAGCCCTGCTGGCCGAAGGCGCCGACGATGCCGATCACCGCCACGACCGAGGGCAGGAAGAAAGGCGCGCCGAGGAGCGAGATGAGGATGTTTCGCCCGGGAAAACGGCGGCGCGCCAGGGCGCGGGCGACCGGGATGGCCAGCCCGACGCTGACCGCGGCCGAAACGGCGGCCTGCAGAATCGTGAAGCGCAGCGCGGCAAGATCGGCAGGGCCGGGCAGGCCCGCGCCCCCGGCTTCGCCGATGACGGCGCCAAGCGGCACGAGGACCAGCGCGGCAACCAGAGCCGCCGCGCCCAGCCCCCAGAAAGGACCGCGCCCTAGCGCGACAGGGCGGTCAGCCATTCCTCGACCGCGGGGTCGCGCAGGGCCCCGGCCTCTTCCGGCGACAGCATCAGGGCCCTGGTCGGGTTCAGCAAGGTCTCGAACCCTTCGGGCAGGCCGGCTGCGGGGGTGATGGCGGGATACATCCAGTTCGTTGTCGGCAGAAGCGACTGGAAGGTCTCCGACAGGGTAAAGGCCAGGAAGGCGTCGGCCAGCGCGGGCGCATCGCTGCTGGCCAGCCTGGCCGACACCTCGACTTGCAGGTATTGGCCTTCGGCAAAGGCCGCTGCCGCCTTGGTGGCGTCGCCCTCGGCGATCAGGTGATAGGCGGGCGAAGTCGTGTAGGACAGGACCATGTCGGCCTCGCCCTCGAGGAACAGGCCATAGGCCTCGGACCAGCCCGGTGTCACCGTGACGATATTGTCGGACAGGCCTGCCCAGATCTCGGCGGCGCGGTCGCCATAGGCCGCCTTGACCCAGAGCACGAGGCCGAGGCCCGGCGTCGAGGCGCGGGGGTCCTGGATCACGATCCGGGTATCTGAGGCGGCAAGCTCTTCGAAAGATGCGGGCGGGGCGGGAAGGCGCGTGGTGTCGTAGACAAAGGCAAGGTAGCCCCAGTCATAGGGCAGGACATCAGGCTCGTCCCAGGCGACCGGCATGGCAAAGGCCGGCGCGGCGATCCCGTGCGGGGCGAACAGGCCGCTCTCGCGGGCGCGGGCGATCAGGTTCTGGTCGAGACCCAGGACCACGTCGGCCTCGGTGCCCGCGCCTTCCAGAAGCAGCCGCGACAGAAGCGCCGCGCCGTCGCCAGCCGCGACGAAGCGGAGGTCGCAGGCGCAGGTGGCCTCGAAAGCCGTCTCGACCGCAGGGCCGGGGCCCCATTCGGCCACGAAGCTGTCGTAGGTGTAGACTGTCAGCACGGGCTTGTCCTCGGCCGCCGCGACGGTGGCAGCCAGACATCCCGCGATCATCACAAGGGTTCTCATCTTCCGTCCTTCATGATGGTCAAACGGGCGGAGATGGGGGCGACTGGGCGCCTGACCTTCCCTCCGCCGGTGTTAACCGGTTCAGGTTCAACGGGTCCGCTTTCGCATCTCAGCCCGATTGCCGGGCACCCCGAGGTGAGCGGTACCATAGGCCCGCAGGCCGCGGGTGCAAGCCGAAAAGTCTTGAGAGGCGGCGGCGCGGACAGTATGCCGCTCTGGCACAGGAGAAAGCCCCATGAGCCTCAACACCTTCGGCCACGTCTTCCGCGTCACCACCTGGGGGGAGAGCCACGGGCCGGCGCTGGGCTGCGTGGTGGATGGCTGCCCGCCGGGGATTGCGCTGGCCGAGGCGGACATCCAGCCCTGGCTGGACCGCCGCAAGCCCGGCACGTCGAAGTTCACGACCCAGCGGCGCGAGGATGACGAGGTGCGCATCCTGTCGGGGGTGTTCGAGGGGGTGACCACGGGCACGCCGATCGCGCTGGAAATCCAGAACACGGACCAGCGGTCGAAGGATTACGGAGAGATCGCGGCGAAGTTCCGCCCCGGTCATGCGGACATCACCTACCACCAGAAATACGGGATCCGGGATTATCGCGGGGGTGGGCGGTCGAGCGCGCGGGAGACGGCGGCGCGGGTTGCCGCGGGGGGCGTGGCGCGCAAGGTGCTGGCGGCGATGCTGCCGGGGCTGGCCATCACCGGTTACATGACCCAGCTTGGGCCGCTGGGGATCGACCGCGACCGGTTCGATGCGGGGGAGATCGAGCGGAACCCGTTCTGGGTGCCGGACGCGGCGGCGGCGGCGGTCTGGGCGGGGTACCTCGATGACCTGAG
>JBJOQI010000379.1:0-3549 GCA_046050045.1 Pseudomonadota bacterium
ATCACCTGCAACAAGAACGGCATCCCCTTCGACCCGGAAAAGCCCTTCGTGACCTCGGGCATCCGACTGGGCGCGCCTGCCGGCACGACCCGCGGTTTCATGGAGACCGAGTTCCGCCAGATCGCGCGCTGGATCGTCGAGGTGACGGAAGGCCTGTCGAAGAACGGCGACGAGGGGAACGACGCCGTCGAGGCCAAGGTCCGGGCCGAGGTATCGGCGCTTTGCGCGAAATTCCCGCTCTATCCGACGCTGTAAGCCGGACGGGGCATGTGTCAGGGAAGGGGCCGGGCGGAAACGTCCGGCCTTTTCGTTCTGCCGGGTCCTGGCGTCAGATCAGCCCGCGCCAGACCATGACGCCGATAACCATCGCGCCCGCGGCGAACACGGCAAGCGCAGCCGAGACGAGCAGATGGAACAGATAGGCGCGTCGCCGCTGCCCGACGCCAATGGGCGACAGGTGTTTCATGCAGGCATCATAACTCGCCGCAATCCGCTGGTGGTCCAGTTGCAAGACCAACCTGGGAACTGCGGCCTTGGCCGAGGCCTCGGCAAGATAGGCGGCGTTGCTGCGAAACCGGCGCGGCAGCGAACGCCCGCCCCGGCGCAGTTTCTGGGAAAGGCCCGCCCCCTTGATGCGCAGCCTGTCCTCCATCAGCGCCGCAACGCGGTCTGCCATCTGCTGGACCGTGATTCCCGACATATCCACCCTCCGCCGCGTCATGATTTAGACCGCGGATGCCGTCTGCCGCAACGATACTGGTCAGACGCGTCGCCCCGGGCTACGAAGACGCCATGCTGAACGTCATTCTCCACGGCAGGGCGACAGAGCGCCCACCCCTGCTGATCGTCCACGGCCTGTTCGGTTCGGCCCGGAACTGGGGCGCGGTGGCCAAGCGCCTGTCGGACGACCGGCTGGTCATTGTACCCGACATGCGCAACCACGGGTCCAGCCCGCATCTGGACGGCCACAGCTATGCCGATCTGGCCGCCGACCTGGCCGGGGTAATCCGGGCGCATGCCGAAGGGGCGGTCGATGTCGTCGGGCATTCGATGGGGGGAAAGGCCGCGATGCAGCTGGCCCTGACCCAGGGCGCGCTGGTGCGGCGGATGGTCGTGGCAGACATCGCGCCGGTGGCCTATGGCCATTCACAGAACCACCTGATCGACGCGATGGAGGCGCTGGACCTGTCGTCAATCGCCTCGCGGGGCGACGCCGACCGGGCGCTGGCCGCCGCCGTCCCTGATGATCGCACGCGGGCCTTCCTGCTGCAGTCGCTCGACCTCAAGGCCAACCCGCCCGTCTGGCGGCTGAACCTGCCCGTCCTGCGGCGCGAGATGGGCAGCATCACCGGCTGGCCCGGAACGACGGGGCGGTTCGACGGGCCGGTCCTGTTCCTGTCGGGGGCGCTGTCGTCCTACATGCAGCCCGAATACCGCGACCCGATCCGGGCGCTGTTCCCTGCCGCGAAGTTCGCGAAGATCCCGGGCGCGGGCCACTGGCTGCACGCCGAGAAACCGCGCGAGTTCGAAGCTTCCGTCAGGGTCTTTCTCGGCTAGCCTTCGGCCTTCATCATCCGGCGGATCAGGCCGTTCTTCAGCACCCACTGGTTGTAGACCGCGCCGAGGATGTGGACGATGACAAGGATCATAAGCACGGACTTGCCCAGAACATGGGCCTCGGCAAAGGTCTCGCTTTCCAGCGCCCAGGCGAGCAAGCCGCCGACCGGCAGGCCGATCATCAGGACATAAAGCAGGACATGGGTGATCCGCGCCACGGATTCCTGCAGTCCGCTGGTGCCTGCGGGCGCCGACGGGGCACCGCGGCGCAACCGGATGGCAAGCCGCCAGATGCCGAGAGCCAGCACGGCAAGCCCGATCGCGATATGGATCGCGGCTCCGGTCGTCATGACCTTTGCCCCGCCGTCGCGAACGGCGCGCCAGGCCTCTTCCATGCCTTCGGCAAGAAGGAACTGCGCGGCGATCAGCACGGCGACCGACCAATGCAGCAGGATCTGCCGACCCGAATACCCCGTCACTGCCAATGCGGCCTCCTCAAGCTGTGTTGCATGCCCGTCCTGCAGGGCATCTGAACCTTCCCCGGGGGAGCGGTCAATGGCAAGGACAGTCAGGCGCCCCGGCAGTCAAGGTCCATGCGCGCCTCGCCGGTATCGCCCGGCAAGGCCGTCACGAAGGACCCGGGTCGCACGGTGCAGCCGGTCGCGCCTTCGGCTGCCTTGACCATCAGCGACTGAACGCCGGCGCGTTCTGGTCGTGACAGGTAGCCGAGCCGGACAACCTCGGCCCGGTCGCCCTTGTGCAGGACCACGAAATCGATGCCGTTCAGACGCACCTCCTGCCGCGCGGCACCGAAGAATTCCGGGGCCGGAGAGGCGCAGGCCGAGGCCAGAAGCAGGGCGGGAAGGGTCCATGAGAGGCGACGCATCATTGAAGCTTCCTTCAGGAACCTTAAGAGAAGGTTGACGAATTCTCGTTGCTCTGTGGCCAATCCCGCCTGGCCGCGGTCATCGGTTCCGCAAAGGCGACCGGCCGGGGCGCGCATGGCAGCAGATCACGTTGCCCCGTTCCGGTCCCCCCTGCTACACATCGACCCGGGCACATTCCGCCATGTGGAGAGGGAGTTTCGAGAGTGAAGGACAATACAATGGCCGCAGGCATGACCGAACGCGCCGAGATCGCCGCGACCCTGCTGCGTCTTGCGTCCGGCGGGCTGCTGCTGGCCCATGCCTGGCTCAAGTTCTTCGTGTTCACCGCCGAAGGCACGGCGGGCTATTTCGCTTCGCTCGGGCTGCCGGGGGTCCTGGCCTATGTCGTCATCGCGCTGGAAGCGCTGGGCGGGGCCGCGATGATTCTCGGTCTGCGCACGCGCATCGCCGCACTGGTGCTGTTGCCCGTCCTGATCGGGGCCGCCTACTTCGGCCACGGGTCCAACGGCTTCTTTTTCACCAACGCGAACGGCGGGTGGGAGTTCCCGGCTTTCTGGGCCGTCGTGCTGGTCGCCCAGGCCCTTCTGGGTAGCGGCAAATACGCAGCCGATCGCGTGATCTAGAAACGGCAGTGACAGGACTGGGCATCACGGGGAAGGAAGTGGTGCCCAGAGCCGGAATCGAACCAGCGACACGCGGATTTTCAATCCGCTGCTCTACCAACTGAGCTATCTGGGCACCGTTCGGCGGGACGCGGCCCGACGGGTGGCGCGTTATTAGGGTCTGGCGCGGGGGCTGTCCAGAGGGAAATCGGCAGAAATTGCCGTCAGTGCGGCCGCTCGCCCGACGGCGGTGGGGCGGTTTCATCGGGGTCTTCGGCGGCCTCGGCCGGAATGCGGTAGCTGCCGGTCAGCCACTTGCCCAGGTCGATGTCCGCACAGCGGCGCGAGCAGAAGGGGCGGTATTTCGGGTCAGCGTCCTTCTGGCAGATCGGGCAGGCCATCAGCGCGCCCCCGTCAGCGTTTCGGCCAGAGGCAGTCGGTCGCGCTTGCGCTGCAACTCGAAATGTCCAAGCGGGGTCCAGCCCGCCAGCACCGTCTCGGTC
>JBJOQI010000380.1:0-9885 GCA_046050045.1 Pseudomonadota bacterium
GCAGCGTCCACGGCGGGCTTGGCCGTGCCGGGTTTTGCGCTTTCGACATCGGCCTTCACAATGCGCCCGTTCGGGCCGGTGCCTTTCACGGTTGCAAGGTCGATGCCCTTTTCCTTGGCGATGCGGCGCGCAAGGGGCGAGGCAACGACCCGCGAACCGCTGGCGGCAGCAGGCGCAGCGGCCGCGGCCGGGGCGGCTGACGGGGCAGCGGCCGAGGCAGCGGCGGGGGCAGCCGCAGGGGCCGCGGCCTTGGTTGCGGCGGCTGCGGGAACCGCTTCGCCGTCTTCGACCAGGATCGCGATGGGTGCGTTCACCTTCACGCCCTGTGTGCCTTCGGCCACAAGGATCTTGCCGAGGATGCCTTCATCGACAGCCTCGAATTCCATCGTGGCCTTGTCGGTCTCGATCTCGGCCAGGATCTGGCCGGACTTGACCGCGTCGCCTTCCTTCACCAGCCATTTCGCAAGCGTCCCTTCCTCCATCGTCGGGGACAGCGCGGGCATCAGGATTTCGGTTGCCATGATCCGTTCCCCTTACCGGTAGGTGACTTGCTTGACGGCTGCGACCACCTCGTCCGAGGTGATGAGCGCCAGCTTTTCGAGGTTCGCGGCATAGGGCATCGGAACGTCCTTGCCCGTGCAGCACAGAACCGGGGCGTCTAGGTCGTCGAAGGCGTGGGTCATCACGTAGGACGCGATGTGGTTGCCGATCGAGGCGACCGGCCAGCCCTCTTCCACCGTCACGCAGCGGTTGGTCTTGCGGACGGAGGCGAGCACCGTACCGTAGTCGATCGGGCGCAGGGTGCGCAGGTCGATGACCTCGGCACTGATCCCGTCCTTGGCGAGCTTGTCGGCGGCGTCGAGCGCGTGGGTGACGCCGATGCCGAAGGAGACGATCGTGACATCGGTGCCCTCGCGCCAGATCTTGGCCTTGCCGAAGGGGATGGTGAAATCGTCCAGCACCGGGACCTCGAAGGACCGGCCATAGAGGATCTCGTTTTCAAGGAAGATGACCGGGTTCGGGTCGCGGATCGCGGACTTGAGCAGTCCCTTGGCGCAAGCCGCCGAATAGGGCTGCACGACCTTCAGGCCCGGAACCTGCGCATACCATGCGGCGAAGTCCTGGCTATGCTGGGCCCCAACACGGGCGGCGGCACCGTTCGGACCGCGGAACACGATCGGGCAACCCATCTGGCCGCCGGACATGTAGAGCGTCTTGGCGGCAGAGTTGATGATGTGGTCCATCGCCTGCATGGCGAAGTTGAAGGTCATGAACTCGACGATGGGCTTGAGGCCGCCGAAGGCCGAACCCACCGCGATCCCGGCAAAACCGTATTCGGTGATCGGCGTGTCGATCACGCGCTTCGGTCCGAACTGGTCCAGAAGGCCCTGGCTGATCTTGTAGGCACCCTGGTATTCGCCGACTTCCTCGCCCATCAGGTAGACGTTGTCGTCGTTCGACATTTCTTCCTGCATCGCCTCGCGCAAGGCCTCGCGCACCGTCATCGTCTTCATCGCGGTGCCGGGTGCCCAGTCGGGCGAGGCATCGGCGATGGGGGCCGCGACTGGCGCCGCTGCCGCCGCCACGGGCGCAGCAGCAACAGGGGTGGTAGCCGGGGCAGGGGCCGCAACGGCGACATCGGCGCTTTCGCCTTCGCCGACCAGAACGGCGATGGCGGTGTTCACCTTCACGTTCTGCGTGCCCTCGGCGACCAGCAGCTTGCCGATGGTGCCTTCATCGACGGCCTCGAACTCCATCGTGGCCTTGTCGGTCTCGATCTCGGCCAGGATCTGGCCGGACTTGACGGTATCGCCTTCCTTGACCAGCCACTTGGCCAGGGTGCCTTCCTCCATCGTCGGGGAAAGCGCCGGCATGAGAATTTCGGTTGCCATTCTGTCTTTCCCCTTACGCGTAGATGTCCGTCCAGAGCTCGGAGACATCCGGCTCGGGGCTTTCCTTCGAGAATTCCGCCGCCTCGTTGACGATGGCCTTGATGTCGCGGTCGATGGCCTTCAGGTCATCGTCCGTGGCGTGGCCGCCGGTCAGCAGCAGGTCGCGGACCTGTTCGATCGGGTCGCGTTCCGACCGCATCTTCTCGACTTCCTCGCGGGTCCGGTACTTGGCTGGGTCCGACATCGAATGGCCGCGATAGCGGTAGGTCATGATTTCAAGGATGTAGGGGCCCTTGCCCGCGCGGCAGTGAGCGACGGCCTTTTCGCCCGCGGCCTTCACCGCCAGCACGTCCATGCCGTCGACCTGTTCTCCCGGGATCCCGTAGGCAAGACCGCGACCGAAAAGCGTCGTCGACTTGGTCGAGCGCTTCACGCTGGTGCCCATTGCGTACTGGTTGTTCTCGATCACGAAGACGACCGGCAGATCCCAGAGTTCCGCCATGTTGTAGGTCTCGTAGACCTGGCCCTGGTTCGCGGCGCCGTCCCCGAAATAAGTGAAGGTCACGCGACCATTGCCGAGGTACTTGTCGGCAAAGGCAAGACCTGCCCCAAGCGGGACCTGCGCCGCGACGATGCCGTGGCCGCCGTAGAAGTGGCGCTCCTTGGAAAACATGTGCATCGAGCCGCCCTTGCCCCGGGACAACCCGCCAATGCGGCCGGTCAGTTCCGCCATGACGCCCTTGGGGTCCATGCCGCAGGCCAGCATGTGCCCGTGGTCGCGGTACGAAGTGATGCGCTTGTCGCCTTCCTCGGCCGCGGCCTCCAGCCCGACGACGACGGCCTCTTGCCCGATGTAGAGATGGCAGAAGCCGCCGATCAGGCCCATCCCGTAAAGCTGGCCTGCCTTTTCCTCGAACCGGCGGATCAGCAGCATCTCGCGGTAGTATTTGAGGAGATCGTCTTTCGAAACGTTTGGCTTCGCGTCCGCGGCTGGCGCGGGCTTTTTGGCTGCCATATCGGCGTCCCTCCCAAGTGGCGCAATATAGTTCAACGTTAAACTATCTTATACAGTACTCTTGCCCGTTACGCGAGGGAAAATTGCCGCGCCGGTTTGCATCAGGCGCGTTGCTGCCATGCGGGAATGTCAGGGCTGTCCGCGCTCAGCGGATCACGATTTCATCCGAACGGACCATGCCGAGGATTTCGCGCACCTGCTCGTCCAGCAGGTCGAGGTCGAGATAGCGGTCCGACAGTCGTCGGGTCAGGTTTTCCATCTTGCCGACTTCGACGACCAGCTGGTCACGTTCCGCCTGCAACTGCTCACGCTCTGCTTCGATCTGTATGCGGCGAAACACGCCATAGTCACCCTGGACGGCGGCAAAGGTGAAGATGAATGCCAAGGCAAGGCAGATGGTCAGATAGGCCATCGTTCCAAGTCCCGGACGTACTAGCTGTAACCGCATCAACCGCCTCGCGCCGCACCTCTGCGGGTGCGTGTAACCGAAACATGCCACAGTGATTCGCGAATGTGAATCCCCCGACGGCAAGGAATCTGCAAAAAAACCTGGGCTTTTGCCCGGCACCCAGATGCCGCCCGGAGTGTGGGAATCCTGACTGGCGGCAGGCGCCCCTTCCGGGCAATCTGCCCGCATTGAAGCTTTGGATTTCCTGGGGTGTGTGATGCGGTCCTTGTCCGTTCTGCAATCAACTTTTCTGTCGTCGCGTGGCCTTGGCGGCCTGTTGCTCATGGCTTTTTCCGTCATGGCTGCGCTTGCCGGTGCTCTGGCACTGATCTGCCTTCTTTCAGTGCTCCCCATCCTTGGGGGCGTCATCCTGATCGGCCTTGCCGTTCTGGCCCTGTCTGGCAGCCCTGCACCCGGCCTGGTCAAAGGCGATACTGTCGCCGGGGGGCCGACTGAGCTAGCATTCTGGCATGACAGATCATCTGGCACAGACGCCGTCGGCGCAGGCACGACTGCCTTCGCATGAGGTCCTGAACCAGCCGCCGCCGCGGCAGGACCACGCGCTGTGGCAGGGCGATCTTGCGCTTCGATCCCACGCGACCCTGAACGGGGCAGATCCTTCGGTGCTGACGCGGCTGGCGGGTGATCTCGGAACGCCGGAGATGGCCGAAAAGGCCCGCGCCGCGACCCGCAATCCGCCGGAACTGCGCAGCTTTGACCGTGGCGGGCGGCGACTGGACGAGGTGGTTTTCCACCCGGCGTACCACGACTTCCTGTCCCTCGGTCTTGGGGCGGGCTACGCGGCCCTGCCCTGGGAAGGGGCGACGGGCGGCCATGTCACCCATGCCGCGATGGTCTACCTGCACAGCCAGGTGGAACCCGGCACCTGCTGCCCGATGACGATGACCTACGCGGCCCTGCCGGTGATCGTGCGGGCCACAGGTGATGCGCCCGGCCTGTCGCTCTGGCGCGACAGGCTCATGTCGCGCAACTACGACCCATCGGTGCGGGTCATCGCGTCCAAGTCCGGCGCGACGCTCGGCATGGCCATGACGGAAAAGCAGGGCGGTTCCGATCTGCGTGCGACGACGACAAAGGCAGAGGAAACCGCCGACGGCTGGCGTCTGACCGGGCACAAGTGGTTTTGCTCGGCCCCGATGTCGGACGGCTTCCTGACTTTGGCGCAGACCCCGCAGGGGATCACCTGCTTTCTGGTGCCGCGCTGGCTGGACGCGGGGCGCAATGCGATCCACCTGATGCGGCTGAAAGACAAGCTTGGCAACCGCGCGAATGCCTCGGCCGAGATCGAGTATCACGGTGCCCTCGGCATTCCGGTGGGCGAGCCGGGCAGGGGGATCGCCACGATCCTGCAGATGGTCCACCATACGCGCCTCGATACCGCGCTGGCCCCCGCCGGCCTGATGCGCGCGGCCTTGGCCGAGGCGCTGCACTGGGCCGGCCATCGCACCGCCTTTCAGCTCCGCCTGATCGACCAGCCGCTGATGGCACTGGTCCTCGCCTCGGCCGCGATCGAGACAGAGGCCGCGCTGGCGCTGGGTCTCCGGGTCGCACGCGCCTTCGACGGCGGTACGGATCAGGACCGCGCCTTCGCCCGGGTCGGCGTTGCGCTGGCCAAGTTCCTGGCCAACAAGCGCTGCGTTCCGGTCGTGGCCGAAGCGATGGAGGCCCTGGGCGGCATGGGCTATGTCGAGGATACGCCCCTGCCGATGCTTTACCGCGAGGCGCCCCTGAACGGGATTTGGGAAGGGTCCGGCAACGTGATCTGCCTCGACATCCTCAGAACACTGGCCCGCGAACCCGCCGCCGCAGCGGCATTGCAAACCGAGCTTGGCTCGGCCACCGGGCAGGATGCGCGCTACGACGCGGCACTGGCCGCCTTCCGGGAACGCTGGAATGACGGCGTTCCAGAACCCGAGGCGCGGGCCTTTTGCGTCCGCGCGGCAACGCTTCTGGCTGCCGCGCAGTTGCTGCGTCACGCGCCCCAGGCTGTCGCATCGGGCTATCTGTCGATCCACCTCGACGAGGGGTCGGGCATCGCGGGCTGCGCCAGCGACATCGATGCAAAGGTGGTGCTGGCCCGCTCCGCTGCCCCTGGCGGCGGCGACTAGGGCGTTGCGCCCCACTTGCGCTCATTTGCCTCGATCGCCGCGATCCGGTCCCTGGTGCTCGGGTGGCTCATCAGCCAGGCGGTCGCGGGCTGGCCGCCACTGCCTGTCAACTGTCCAAGCTTGCGGAACAGCGACTTCTGCGGGCCTGTTCCGATCCCGGCCTTGACCAGCAGGGCCGAGGCATAGGCGTCTGCCTCGTACTCGTCCCGCCGCGACAGCCGCGCGGCCACCAGTGCCGTGACAAGACCCGCCAGCCAGACCCCGACCCCCGGAATCAGCCGGCCCAGCAGCCCGGCCAGCACGGCCCGCACGGCGTTCTGCCCGGTGAAGTCGATCGCCCGCCGCCGGGCGTGGCCCAGCGCCACATGGCCAAGCTCGTGGGCGACCACGGATGCGAGTTCGTCGGCGCTGACCTCGCCGTCGCGGAACTTCCGGTAGAAACCGCGCGTCAGGTAGATCCGTCCGTCGGGCGAGGCAAGTCCGTTCACCGGCTCGATCTCGTACAGCAGGACCGGCACGCGCGGCACATCAAGCGCCCCGGCCAGCCGCGACAGAACCGGGGCCAGCGCCGGGTCCGCAAGCGGCACCGAACGTGCCTCAAGCTCGGCCCGCGTGCGCCAGACTGAAAAGCGCCACAGCACCAGGCTGTAGGCAATGATAAGCAGGAACGGCAGAAGTTTCAGCATGCCAGGGAATATGGGGTCCCGGCGCGCCGCTGCAAACCCGCGGTCATTCGGCCAGCCCGGTCCTTTGCCGCCGCGCCGCCCGCAACAGCCACCACCCCATCGCCAGTGCCGCCGCCCCGGCGCCGATCGTTCCCAGCAAGCTGCCGATCGCCTCGGAGGCCGCCTCGATACTGCCGCCAAAGGCCTGACCCATCCCGACATAGAGCCCGACCCAGACAGCTTCTCCGGTTACACCGGCGGCGGTAAAGGCCAGCCAGGGCATGGCCGCCAGCCCCGCCGCGATGTTCACCCAGGGCCCCAGCGGACTGACGAGCCAGCGCGAGAAGAACACCGCCACCAGCCCGCGCTCGCGCGCATAGGCCTGCGCCTTGCCGATCAGTTCGGCCTGTGACGGCCTGCGGGACAGCCAGCCCACAAGCCCTTCGCCCCTGCGGGCCGCAAGATAGCCCAGCTGATCCCCCGCAACAGCGCCACCGAGCGCTGCAAGCACCACCTGCCACAGTGTCAGGTCTCCGGATCCGACAAAGCCGCCTGCCGCAAGCATCACGACGGACGACGGGATCGGCAGCGCAAGACAGGACAGGAAGGTTGCCACCGCAACCAGCCAGATCCCGTAGGTCGGGACAAGACCAAGCAGCCATTCGGTCATTCGCCGCCCGCCTGCGCCGCCTCGGATTCCAGCACTGTCTTCACGGCGGCCTGCACCTCGGCCACGAATTGCTCTGCCGTCACGCCGCGCTCGCGCGCGTATTCCGCAATCGACTTCGGCCCGCGCGACTTGTCCGGCGGCCCCATGCGCAGCGGCCCGGCAAGCGACCGTGGCGGCAGGTCCCAGGACTTCTCGACATAGCCGAGCGTCATCCAGGCGGCGACCGGCTCGTTCTGATGCGCCGGGTCCGCCCAATACAGTGCGAACACCAGCGTTCGTCCCGCGAAGAACAGCGTCAGGGCAGCGGCAAAAGCAAAGCCGACGAGCGCCCATCGGTTCGTCCGCCAGAGTGTCCGAAGCAGGGTCACGTCAATCTCCGCATGGCTTGAGTGATGCCGTCGAGTGTCAGGGGAAACATGTCGCCTCCAAATGCCTCCTGCACAAGGCCGACCGAGGCGGAATAGGCCCACTGTGCCTCGGGCACCGGGTTCAGCCAGACAGACTTGCCCCATTGCCCGCGCAGCCGGTCCAGCCATACCGCTCCGGCCTCGCGGTTCCAGTGCTCGTTCGCGCCGCCGGGGTGGGTGATCTCGTAGGGGCTCATGGTCGCATCGCCCACGACGATTGCCCGCCAGTCGCGGCCATAGGTCCGCAGGACTTCCGCCGTCGGGACCTGCGCATCCCAGCGCCGCCGGTTGTCGCGCCACAGTCCCTCGTAGATGCAGTTGTGAAAGTAGAAATGCTCCAGATGCCGGAACTCGGCCCGGGTCGCGCTGAACAGCTCTTCCGCCACCCGGACATGCACATCCATCGAGCCGCCCACATCCAGAAACAGCAGGACCTTGGCCGCGTTGCGCCGTTCGGGACGGACCTGCACATCGAGGTATCCGTGCTCGGCCGTGGCGCGGATCGTTCCGGGCAGGTCCAGCTCGTCGGGCACCCCGTCGCGCGCCCAGGCCCGCAGACGCCTGAGCGCCACCGTTATGGTGCGCGGCCCAAGCGCGCTCCGGTCGTCGAAGTCGCGGAACGCGCGCCGGTCCCAGACCTTGACGACGCGGCCCTGCCGGCCTTCGTCCTGCCCGATGCGGACGCCCTCGGGGTTGTAGCCATGCGCCCCGAAGGGCGAGGTGCCGCCGGTTCCGATCCACTTGCTGCCGCCCTGATGGCGCCCCTTCTGTTCGGCAAGCCGCTGGCGCAGCGTCTCCATCAGCTTCTCGAATCCGCCAAGCGCCTGGACCGCCGCGCGTTCCTCGGGCGTCAGGTTGCGCTCGAACAGCTTTTCCAGCCAGTCGCGCGGCAGGTCCATCGCTGCCAGCACCGCTTCGACATCCAGGGCCTCGACCCCGCCGAAGGCCACGGCAAAGGCGCGGTCGAAACGGTCGATGTGGCGTTCATCCTTGACCATCGCCGCCCGGGCCAGATGGTAGAACTCCTCGCCGTCATTGCGCCCGAGACCTGCCGCCAGGGCCTCGAGAAAGCCAAGGAATTCCCGCGGCGATACCGGAACGCCGGACTGGCGCAACTGCTGGAAGAAGCGCAGGAACATGACCGTTCCCTCCGCTTTGTCAGACCAGCCTGTCGATCAGGATGGTCACGAACATGCCGATCACGCCGAACAGGATACCGTGAACCAGCGTGTACTGCGCCTTGTCAAAGCCGTTCCCGCCGCGCCGTGTGGCCCTGACGTAGCCATACAGGCTGCCAAGGATCAGCCCCGCAATCACGATCATGGTCCGGCTCTCCGACGCGAGGGGTTGAGCGCGGCAATCTCGGCCAGCCTGGCGCGCACCTCGGTTTCAGGGCCGAAGCCATAACGCGCCCACCCCATGCTGTCGAGCCGCATCGCCCGCGCCGCGTCGGGCTGTCCCGCCAGGTCAAGCGCCTCGGCCTTTACCATCAGCAGGCTGGCAAGCAGCCCGGCGTTCTGGGCTGCCGCCGCGACCGGCGCTGCGCGGTCTGCCCGCGCGATTGCCCCCGCGGCGTCGCCCTGGCTCAGCGCAAAGGCGGCAAGCTGCATGTCCACATGCGCCGACTGCAACGCCATGCCGCGGCCGTCATAGATCTGCTGCGCCCGCGTCAGGGCGGTCAGCGCAATGTTGGGGTCGGTCGCCAGAAGGATCCTCCCGACAATCAGATGGGCGAAGCCGGCGCGCGCGTCCATCCAGCCCGCGCCCTCGGCAATGTTTGCCGCGCGGATCGCCGCATCCCGCCGCGCAACCGTTCCCGCCCGTCCGGCAATGGCCGTGGCAATGCCCGATACATAGGCTGCGGGCGTGTCGTCCCTGTAATACCCGCTGCCGCCATCGCCGCCGCCCGGGTTCAACCGCTCGATGATGCCGGGCAGCCGGGCCCTGACCTCGGCCTCGGGCATCCCGCTTGCCAGTTCCGGTGCATAGACTACCCGCAGGACCAACATGTCGAAACCGGTCAACACCCCATGCATGTTGTCATCGTTGAAGATGGAATCCGGCAGACGGTAGAGGTCGTTCAGCGGTCCGAGCGCCTGGGCGATTTCCTCGTGCAGGCAGTCCCGCACCTCTTGCGGCGCGGTGTCTGCCGGGATGAAGACCGTCGCCTTCTCGCGGCGGCGCAGTTCTGCCCAGTCGGTTCCCGCCGAACGCCGGCTTCTGCGGTAATCCGCCCAAGAGCTGACCCCGGGTGCGACGAAACAGGCCGCCTGCGGCACCGCCGACGTCAGCGCGCGGCGCGAGATGAACTCGACCGTGATTGAGGCGTCTGCGCCTGTAGCGGCCGAAATGTCGATCCCCGCTTCGCTGCGCAGCCGTGCCATCAGCCGCGACAGGTCGGTTGCTGCCGTGGGCGGCACCGGCCCGGTCATCCGCACCGTGATCGGCCCTTCGAAACGCGACAGCACCGGCACCGCGCGACCGCTTTCCATCCGGAACACCAGATCGCCGATGTCTGCCGTCATTTCGGCATTCGCTCGCGTGGCCGGCAGGACAGGCCCGGCCTCGAAGCTCTGCGCGGCAGGCAGCGCCAACCCCTGTGGTGCAAGGCGCGAGATCTCGGGCCCTTGCGTGTCGGGTGGCGCAAGGCAGCCCGTCA
>JBJOQI010000381.1:0-3842 GCA_046050045.1 Pseudomonadota bacterium
CTGGAGATGGTCTGCGGCAAGGGCGGCTATGTCCGGTCGGTCGCGCGCGATCTGGGGCGGGCGCTGGGCTGCCTTGGCCATGTCCTCTGGCTGCGCCGGGAATGGTCGGGCCCCTTCGAGATTGCGGATGCGGTGGGCCTTGAGCAGGTCGAGCGTCTGGCGCGGACCGAGGGGATCGACGCCCTGCTGCTGCCCGTCGAGGCCGGGCTTGATGCGCTGCCCGAGGTCAGGGCAACGCCCGAGGGCGCGGCGCGACTGCGCAACGGCAATCCGGGTCAGGTGATCGCGCGTGACGTGCCCTACGGCACCGAGGTCTGGGCGAGTTTCGAGGGGCGTCCGCTGGCGGTGGGGCGCTATCTGGGGGGCGAATTGCACCCTGACCGGGTATTCAACCTGTAAGCCACTGGAAAAGCACCGAAAACCACGTCTTCCTGACGTCTTCCCAACGTCTTCTTTACGTACGTACGTTCAGCCTACGTCGGGCTGTCTCGACGGGGGCGCTGCCCCCGCTGCACAGGCCGCGCCCGGACCCGTTCGCCGGGCCACCCCCGGGATATTTCGGCCAAGATGAAGGTCAGAGCGACAGCGCGGCGCGGCGGCCTTCGTGGAAGGCATAGGGGGCCTGCCGCGGGGCTGCGGCGTCGCCGATCAGGATCGGGGTCAGGTCGGCAAGATCGGCCGAGAGCGGGTCGAAGGCGCGGTTCGTTGTCGACAGGACAAGGGCCGAGGCGGCGATCCGTTCGGTTTCGCGCGTCAGCAACGACAGGACCATGGCCCCGTCGCCCTGCCATTCGGCAATCGCGCTTTCGGTCAGCATCCGGACGCCCGCCCGTGCCAGGCGGGCGCGCAGTGGCGCGTCGGCCGAGGTGCGGGCGATTTCCTTTCCGATGAAGGGTTCGGGGGTGACGATGGTGACTGTCTTGCCTTGCTCCGCCAGCGCCCAGGCGGTGCCGAGGCCGCGCCAGTTGCCGCCCTCGTCGTAAAGGATGACGCTCTGGCCGATCTTCGCCTCGCGCCGCATCACCTCTTCGGGGGACCAGACATTGCCGCGCTCGATTCCGGGCAGGCGGGGGTGCGACGGCAGCCAGCGCTGGAAGCCGTCGGTGTCGGGCAATGACCCGGTGGCGAGGATCACCGCATCCGGGGCCAGGGCGCGGATGTCGGCCGCCTCGGCGTAGGTGTTCAGCATCAGGCGGACCTGAAGCTTTTCCAGTTGCCGTTCGTACCAGGTGAGCAGGTCGGTGATCTGCCCGCGCCGGGGTTGCAGGCCGGCTAGGCGGAACTGCCCGCCGATCTGGGGCGCGGCTTCTAATAGCGTGACGCGATGACCGCGTTCGGCGCTGGCGCGGGCAGCCTCCAGCCCCGCTGGGCCCGCGCCCACGATGACAACGTGTCTTGGCGTGGCGGCGGGAGTGAAGCGGTCGCCGCCCCATTCGAACTCTCGCCCGGCACTCGGGTTGATCAGGCAGGAAATCCAGTAGTCGCGCGAGCGCCTGCCCCAGCACATCTGGTTGCAGGAGATGCATCCGCGCACGTCGTCGGCGTGGCCTTCGGCGGTCTTGCGGGCAAGGTGCGGGTCGGCGATCTGGCCGCGCACGATCGACACGAGGTCGGCCTGACCGGAGGCGATGATGGCCTCGGCATTCTCGGGCGTGCGGACGTGGGCTTCGGACGTGACTTTCGCGTGCGTCACGACCCCCTTCAGGATTTCCGTGACCGGGGCGGTCAGTTTCTCGGCAAACAGGAACGTGGGCATCAGGCGTTCGAAATCGAGGTAGCCGCCGTGGCCGCAGGTGACGTAGTCGATCTGGCCCGACGCGTCGTGCAGGGCCACGATCTCGGCCAGCGCCTCGACCGAGAGCGTCACGTCATGGGCGTCCGAGGTCGAGACGGCGAGGCCGACGATGAAATCCTCGCCGCAGCGACGCCGGATGCCGTCGATGATGCGGCGGGAAAAGCGGGTGCGGTTCTCGAGGCTGCCGCCCCAGTCGTCGTCGCGGGTATTGGACCAGGGCGTCCAGAACTGGTCGAGCAGCGAGTGATAGGCGGCCCAGACCTCGACCCCCTGAAACCCCGCCTGCTGGCAGCGGTGGGCGGCGGCGACGTGAGCCTCGATCAGCTCCTCGATCTCGGTGACGGACATGCGGTGGCTGCCGTCGCTGTCGTGGTAGGAGGGCGCGCCCGATGGCGACCAGTGCGGTTGGAACGACAGGTCGGAATCGCCGTGCGCGCCGATGTGGTAGATCTGTTGCAGGATGATGGCGCCCGCGTCCTTCACGGGTTCCGTGATTTTCCGAAAAGCGGGAATGATGTCGTCGGTCCCGTGCAGGAAGTTGCCGCGGGTGAGAACGCCAGTGCGATGGGCCGGGACGGGTTCAGCCACGATCATCGCGGCCCCGCCCAGCGCGCGTTCCAGAAGGTAGCCGCCGTAGCGGGGGCCGGGCAGCCCGCCTTCCGCCATGTTGGCGGTATGCGCGCCGAAGACGATGCGGTTGCGAAGGGTGTGGCCGCGCAGCGTCAGGGGCGAGAGGAGGTGGGGGTGGGTGGTCATGGGCGCCTCGCTTCCGGCATGACCAGACGACGCTCCAGTGGAGCGTCGGCCATGCCGGTTGGCCGCAGGCGTAAGCCGAAGGCCAAGGGGGTGTCCGCCGCACAGCCGGTCGGGTTCGGGACGCGGCCGCCCGGCGGATGCGTCACAGACGCGTCCGCCCCCGGCAGGGCGGACGCGGCCCGAACAGTCACCTGCCTGTTCGGGCAAGTGCCCTTGCGCAAACCGTACCGCGACACCCGGAGGTCAATACCAGGCATCGGCCACCCCCGCCTTGCGTCGCGCGATGAAGTCCCGCAACGCCTCGTCGATGCCCTCGTCCAGCGGCGGGGCCTCGTATTCCGCCAGCCGCTTCTTCCACAGCCGGTTGGCGCGGGTGGCGGCATCCACCGAACCGTCAAGCTCCCACTGCTCGAAGGGGCGGTTGTCGGCCAGGTCGCTGTCCCAGTAGGCGGTTTCGTAATGCGCCATCGTATGCGACGAGCCGAAGAAGTGGTTGCCGGGCCCGACCTCGGCAAAGGCATCGACGGCAAGCTGATCGTCATTGACGGTCACGCCGTCGAGGTAGGTGTGCAGCGCCCCGCAGAGGTCGGCGTCGAGCACGAATTTCTCGTAGGACATGCTGAGCAGCCCGTCGAGGAAGCCCGCCGAATGCAGGATGAAGTTCGCCCCGCAGTGGATCGCGGCCAGCATCGACATCGTGCCTTCGGTCATCGCCTGCGCGTCGGGCAGTTTCGAGGTGGTGAAGTTGCCCGAACAGCGCAGGGGCAGGCCGAGGCGGCGGGCCAGCTGGCCGATGACCATGCTGCCGATGGCGGGTTCGGGCGTGCCGAAGGTGGGCGAGCCGGTGCGCAGCGACATCGAGGAAAAGAACGAGGCCAGGATCGTCGGCGCCCCGGGCCGGGTCAGCTGGGCGATGGCGCAGGAGGCCATCGACTCCGCCAGGCCCTGCGCGACCATCCCGGCGATGGTCAGGGGCGCGACGGCACCCCCCAGAAGGAAGGGCAAGTGGATCGAGCCCTGGTTCGCGGCGGCATAGGTGCGGATGCCGGCCGCCGTCACACCGTCGATCACCAGAGGCGAGGTGGTGTTGAAGTTGCCCATGACAACGCAATTCTGGTCGGTGAACTCGGCCCCGAAGAGGATGCGGGCCATCTCGACGCTGTCGGCGGCGCGGTCAGGGGCGGTGATCGAGCCGAGGAAGCCGCGGTCGGAATAGCGGATGTGGGAATAGACCATGTCGAGGTGGCGTTTGTTCACCGGGACGTCGGTGGGTTCGCAGACCGTGCCGCCG
>JBJOQI010000382.1:0-7280 GCA_046050045.1 Pseudomonadota bacterium
GCAAGGCCGATGGCTGCAAGGAAGTAGATCGCGGCCAGCGACAGGGCATCAAGGCCGAGGTCGGCGGCCTGCATCGCGGCAACCTTGCGGTCGATCCTGGCGAGGGCCGCAGTGGCAGCGGCGGTTACCGCAGCATCGGGTTCGGCAAAGACCTCGTAGAAGCCATGCGCCGCCAGGGCCGCGGCGGCTTCGTCGTCGGTGGCTGCAACCGGAACCGCGCCGGACGCTTCAAGCGCCGTATAGGCCCGGTCGCGCGCGTCCTGCCTGGCAACGTCGGCCACCGCGACGCCGCCGACGCTGCCATCAACGATGTTGGTCAAGAGCGCTTCGCGCTGATCCTCGGCCGTCAGGCGGGCGGGGGCCAGATCGGCCGCGACCAAGAGGTCATAGGCCTCGGCCTCGGTCAGGTCGCGGCCGATGGACAGCTTCCGTGCTACATTTCCCGTTGCTTCCCCGGCAAAGGCCAGGCGTGTCGTGGTGACAATCGGGTTCAGCGCCGCGCGCGTATCGAGTGAGGTATCCGCGCCAAGGCTTTCGATGGCGGCGACGCGGGCGGCCGGGTCGGGATCGAACCGCAGTGTCAGGAAGCGTTCGAGGCGTTCTTTCTGTGCCTTCAGCGTGGCGTCGTCCTCGCCGTCGATCGACGCGCGAAGGGGCTCCAGCGCCTCGGCCGTCGGATCGCGCGCGATCGAGGTCAGCGCGGCTGCCCGACGGGCAGGATCGGGGTCCGACAGGGTGAACTGCACCAGGGCCGTCTCGATCAGCCCGCGCACGCCTGCGTTGGGCTTCAGCTCTTTCAAGTCGCCCTTGCCTGCGGTCCCGGCGGGCGCGCCGTCGAGCGTGGCAAGCGCAAAGCCGTCCCCCTCGGCCGTGGCGATGAAGATCAGGTCATCCGATTTGCGGATCACCAGCCGCTTGTCGGCCCAGGCCGACAGGATGTCGTCGGCCATCTGGTCGCCGCTGGCGGCAAGCTCGGCGATCACCGGGCCGATTGTCTGGCGCGAGGGCTTCTCGATCTGGGCGCGGTTCTTTGCGACGATGGCCGCGGCCTCGCCTTCGGCCAGGGCCAGCGAGGGGGCAAGCCAACAGATGGCCGCAAGAAGGATGGCGGTCAGGCGCATGGGTCTTCCGGTTCAGGGAATGGGCGAGGGGCTGCCCCCTCACCCTGGCCTCTCCCCCCGCGGGGGGAGAGGGTGGCGGGCAATGCCTGCAGGCGAGATGTCGATCAGTAGTTCGACTTCAGCTGCACGCAGGTTGCGGTGTCCTTGTTGTACATGCCGCACTGAAGATCCTTCCAGTCGGCTTCCAGCACCGCCGATTCCGGCAGGAAGTCGGTCCAGGCGTCGCCCGGCACCGGGTCGGTCTGGCTGATGATGTCGAACTGGCCGTCGGCGCGGATCTCGCCGATCAGGACCGGCTTGGTCAGGTGGTGGTTCGGCAGCATCTCGGCCATTCCGCCGGTCAGGTTCGGGAACTTCTGGCCGATCATGGCGGCAGACACGGCATCGACCTCGGTCGTGCCGGCCGCGGTGACTGCATTCACCCACATGTTGAAGCCGATGTAATGGGCCTCCATCGGGTCGTTGGTCACCCGCTTGTCGTCCTTGATAAAGGCTTTCCAGGCCTCGATGAAGGCCGCGTTCTCGGGGGTGTCGGCCGACATGAAGTAGTTCCACGCCGCCAGGTGCCCGACGAGGTTCGAAGTGTCGAGACCCGAGAGCTCCTCTTCGCCGACCGAGAAGGCCACGACCGGCAGGGTTTCGGCGGAAACGCCCGCCGCAGCCAGTTCCTTGTAGAAGCCGATGTTCGCGTCGCCGTTGATGGTCGAGATGACGCCGACCTTCTTGCCGTCGGCACCCAGCGCCACAACGTCGGAGACGATCTTGGACCAGTCCGAATGACCGAAGGGGGTGTAGTTGACGAAGATGTCTTCCTTCGGAATGCCCTTCGAGATCAGGTAGGCCTCGAGGATGTTGTTCGTGGTGCGCGGGTAGACGTAGTCGGTGCCCAGAAGCGCGAATTTCTGCACGCCAAGCTCTTCCAGGTAGTAGTCGACCGCCGGGATCGCCTGCTGGTTCGGGGCGGCGCCGGTGTAGAAGACGTTCTTCGAGCTTTCCTCACCCTCGTACTGGACCGGATAGAACAGCAGGCCGTTCAGTTCCTCGATGACCGGCAGCACGGACTTGCGCGACACCGACGTCCAGCAGCCGAACATCACGTCGACCTTCGAGACGGTAAGCAGTTCGCGCGCCTTTTCGGCAAAGAGCGGCCAGTCCGAGGCCGGGTCGACCACGACGGCTTCCAGCTGCTTGCCCAGCAGACCGCCCTTGGCGTTCTGCTGTTCGATCAGCATCAGCATTGTGTCCTTCAGCGTGGTTTCCGAAATCGCCATCGTGCCCGACAGCGAGTGCAGCACGCCGACCTTGATGGTTTCGGCCTGTGCGAAGGCAATCCGGGGCAGGGCAAACGAGGCGATCCCCGATGCCAAGAGCGAGCGTCTGGTCAGTTTCATGTCATGTCCCTCATGTGACCCGGACCAGTCCTGCCTTCGTGACCGGAAGGCCGGTTCGCCCGGGTGGCGCGTTAACCCTGACCGGAACCTCAGGCTGCCGGGCGTTCCGGGTTGCCTTGGTCGTTTCCGATCCGCCCGGAATGCCCCGGGCAGGTGCAACTGGATCAGCTTCGTCGCGGCGATCAAACCGAACGGCCCCCGAGAGGGCCGGTTGAGGGGTCTTCGGACCGGCTGCCCAAATCTTTTGCGGCTGCACAATGCTGCAGCGCAAAAAGGTAGCTGCGGGCGAAAGGGGAAGCGGCAGGGAACGCGTGGCAGATGGCCGGACCGAAACCGGGAGAGGCCAAGCTGGGGGCAGACACCGGGGCGAGTCAGGCCAGGGTCCGACGCACGATTCGTCTTGACGTGGACCGTCCGCCATTGCCGATCCGCAGTCTGACTCTGGGGCACCTCTGCGCCTGTCCAATCCCGGCGGCACAAATGACGGGACTGAGGGTGCGCAGGCACCGGTCAGCCACGCGTGGTCCGGGACCAAGGGGCTGGCTCCTTGCCCCTGGAGCAGCGGGTGCCGGTCTTGATGCCCATGGATCGTCGTCGGCCGGCCCGTGCCACGACGGCTCGCCCTTGACCTTTTCCTGCCCCTCTCATAGGTGATCGGCCGTACGCGGGCGTTGTGTAATGGTAAGACCCCTGCCTTCCAAGCAGGAGACGCGGGTTCGATTCCCGCCGCCCGCTCCATCCTCCAGTCATGGGTCCGGTCTGCCGATACCTAGGGCCGCCGTGGGCCTTGCACCCGCTTGCGACGCTTCCTAAAGTCCGGGTCGGAAACGCCAGAGCCAGAACCAAGAAACTGCGAACCGGGGCAGGAAATGCGGCTTGGCATCTTGTCGGACATCCATGCCAACCGCGAGGCGCTGGCGGCCGTTCTGGCCGACCTCGCGGGGCGGGACGTGGATGGTCTGTTCATCCTGGGCGACATCGTCGGCTATGGGCCGGACCCAGAATGGTGTGTCGAGCGCGTCCGTGCACTGGAGGCAAGCGGTGCGGTGGTGCTGCGTGGCAATCACGATGCGGCTGTCCTGGCGCCGGACAGCGGCATGTCGTCCCTGGCCCGCGTAGCAATCGACTGGACGCGGGACAGGTTGTCGGCAGAGCAGGCCGCCTATCTGGCGGCGCTGCCGCTGACGGCGCGCCGCGATGACATCCTGTTTGTCCACGCAAGCGCGAACCGGCCGGAAGACTGGTCCTACATAACTGCGGCCCACAGGGCGGTCGGTTCGTTTCAGGCCAGCGATGCACGGGTGATCCTGTGCGGGCACGTCCATGTGCCGCTTCTTGTGACCTGCGATCTGACCATGACCGTGCGCGACCACGCGCTGAAGGTCGGGCTCCCGGTGCCGCTGATCCGGTCGCGCCGCTGGCTGGCGGTCGTCGGGTCGGTCGGGCAACCGCGCGACGGGGTGGCGCAGGCGGGCTATGCCATTCTGGATACCGGGCGGAACGAGCTGACATTCCGCCGGGTGCCCTACGATCTGGCCGAGACGCTGCGCAAGCTGCGGGCCTCGGGCCTGCCCGGGGCGCTCGCGGCGCGGCTGGAAAAGGGAGAATGACGCCCATGCGGGTCTTGCCAAGGGATGGGCTGCAGATCGACGGGTTCACCCTGGGGGCCTGTCTGCACACGGGTGGATTCGCGACGATCTGGGAGGTGACCCACCCCGACCACGCAGGCGAGATGGTGATGAAGGTGCCGACAATCCTGGACGGATATGACGCGCCGACGATCGTGGGCTTCGAGGTCGAGCAGATGATCATGCCGCGCCTTGTCGGCGTGCATGTGCCAAAGGTCATCGCCGTGGGCGAGTTCGACGTGATGCCCTACATCGTCACCGAGAAGATTCCCGGCGGGTCGATGTTCGAGCGGTTCCGGAAGGCCCCCCTGCCGGTCAGCGACGTGATCGAGACGGCAGCGCGGATGGCGGCGGCGGTGAACGAGCTGCACCGCCAGCATGTCACGCACCTGGACCTCAAGCCTGGCAACTTCCTCCAGCGCCCGACGGGCGAGATGGTGGCCATCGACTTCGGCCTGAGCCGCCATGACGAGTTGCCCGACCTTCTGGCCGAGGAGTTCACCATTCCGATGGGCACTTATCCTTACATCTCGCCCGAACAGTACCTGCGCAGCCGCGAGGACCCGCGCAGCGACATCTTCGCGCTTGGCGCGATGATCTACGAACTGGCGACGGGGCGGATGCCCTGGGGCGAACCGACAACGCTGCGGCAGGTGCGCCGCAGGCTGTGGCGTGATCCGGTTCCGCCGCGCGCGATCCGGCCCGAGATCCCGGAATGGCTGCAAGAGATCATCCTGAAGGCGCTCGAGGTCGATCCGATCCTGCGCTATCAGTCGGCCGGACAGCTGGCCTTCGACCTGATGAACCCGGGCCAGGTGTCGATGACGAACCGCGGTCTGAGGACCGAGCCGGACGGCTTCTGGCGGGTTTTCCGGCGCTGGCGGACGATGCGCAAGGTTCGGTCCTATGCCGTCGCGACGCGGACGGCAGATACCGCAGGGCGCGCGCCGATCCTGATGGTCGCCGTCGACCTGAGCCCCGAACAGGAGGCGCTGTCATCGCGGCTCTTGTCGGCGGTGGGGCGGATGCTGGTGATCGAGCCCGAGGTGCGGGTAGCCTGCGTGAACATCCTGAAGACGGCCCGCATCGGTCTCGACAGCGGCACGGATGACGATGGCAACAACCTGCACGTCACGCGGCTGGTCGCGCTGAAGGCCTGGGGCGAGGCGCTGAAGATGCCGGAGGAACGGCTGACCTTCACGGTCCTGGAGGCGACCGATCCGGCAGCGGCGATCATCGACTACGCGGCACAGAACCACGTCGAGCATATCCTGATGGGCGCGCGCGGGCATTCGACGGCGCGACGCTACCTGGGTTCGGTCTCGGCGCGGGTGGTGTCCGAGGCGCCCTGCAGCGTGACCGTGATCCGCATGCCCGAGGCTGCGCCCGGCCCGGCCGGCATCAGCCTGAGCGAGGCCGCCCGCGAGGCCGTGGCGCAGGAGGCGGGCTAGCGGCCCGGTCAAGCTGCCGCAGGCGGCAAGGCTTGCCCTGACAGGCGGCTTCGGCCAAAACCGCAGACGCAACGCAGGGGGTGACCGTGGCCGAGACGTCTGGCGAGGAACGCGCGAAGTCGAAGCGGGTCGGTGCGCTGCGCGGGCTGTTGCCGTTCATGCGCCCCTATCGCGCGGTTGTGTTGCTGGCGCTGGTGGCGCTGTCGCTGACCGCCTCGATCAGCCTGATCCTGCCGATTGCGGTCCGTCGCGTGGTGGACGGTTTCAACTCGGGCGCGGCGCTTCTGGACAGTTACTTCGCGGCGGCGCTGGGCATCGCGGCGCTGCTCGCGTTGGGAACGGGCCTGCGCTATTACCTTGTCACGCGCCTGGGCGAGCGGGTCGTGGCCGATATCCGCAAGGCGGTCTTCGACCGCGTGGTGGGGCTGTCGCCATCCTTCTACGAACGGATCATGACCGGCGAGGTCCTGAGCCGGATCACCACCGACACGACGCTGATCCTGTCGGTGATCGGGTCATCGGTCTCGGTCGCGCTGCGCAACCTGCTGATCCTTGCGGGCGGGTTGGTCATGCTGCTTCTGACCTCGGCCAAGCTGACGGGGCTTGTGCTGCTGGTCGTGCCGGCGGTGATCGTGCCGATCATCGTTCTTGGGCGTCGTCTGCGCGGACTCAGCCGCGAGAACCAGGACCTGATCGCGGCCTCGTCCGCCAATGCCTCGGAAACGCTGTTGAGCGTGCAGACGGTGCAGGCCTTTACCCATGAGGTCGAAAGCCGGGGCGCCTTTGCTGCGGTGACCGAGGCCTCGTATGTCTCGGCAAGGCGCCGGATCGGCACGCGGGCGGTGATGACGGTGATCGTCATCTTCCTCGTCTTCGCTGGCGTCGTCGGCGTTCTATGGGTCGGTGCGCGGGATGTGCGCGGGGGCGCGATGTCGGTGGGCGAACTGGTCCAGTTCGTCATCTACGCGGTGATGGTCGCGGGCGCGGTCGGCGCGCTGAGCGAGATCTGGGGCGAGTTGCAGCGCGCCGCAGGTGCGACCGAGCGGCTGGTCGAGCTTCTGTCGGCCGAGGACAGCGTGACCGAGCCGGCAAGGCCCTTGACCCTGCCGCGCCCGGCGAAAGGGGCCATTGCGTTCCGCGGCGTATCCTTCCGCTACCCCGCGCGACCCGAGGTCTCGGCGCTCGACGGGATTGACCTGGCGATCGCGCCGGGCGAGACGGTGGCGCTGGTCGGCCCCTCGGGCGCGGGAAAGACCACGGTGATCCAGTTGATCCAGCGCTTTTACGACCCGCAGGCCGGGCAGGTGACGCTGGACGGGATAGACCTGCGCGACATGGCGCGCGCCGATTTCCGGCAGGCCATTGCGCTTGTCCCGCAGGACCCGGTGATCTTTGCCACCAGCGCGCGGGACAACATCCGCTTCGGCCGGCCCGAGGCCAGCGATGCCGAGGTCGAGGCCGCGGCCCGCGCGGCGGCGGCGCATGACTTCATCGATGCCTTGCCGCAGGGCTATGACACCTACGTGGGCGAACGCGGCGTGATGCTGTCGGGCGGGCAGAAGCAGCGGATCGCCATCGCCCGGGCGATCCTGCGCGATGCGCCGGTGATGCTGCTGGACGAGGCCACGAGTGCGCTGGACGCCGAGAGCGAACGCGCGGTGCAGCAGGCCGTCGAACGTCTGGCCGAGG
>JBJOQI010000383.1:0-9685 GCA_046050045.1 Pseudomonadota bacterium
ACCGCGCCGATGCGTCCTGCCGCAGACGCGGTGATCCTCGATACCTCCGACATGACCATCGCGGCTGCCGTGGCACGCGCGGGCGAACTGGTCGAAGCCGCGCTGGCCGGCCTTGGCTGAGGCGCGGATCGTCTTTCACCTGCCGCCCCGGCACCTGGCCGATTGGGCAGAAACGCGGCACCTTGTCCTGTTCCGGCGGATTGCCGAGGTTCTCGGCCCCCGCGGCGCGAAGATCGTACAGCGCGACCGGACCCTGGGGCCCTTCCGGCACGGGCCGACGGATGCCTATGACGATGGCGACCTGCACATCATCGACAGCGGACGTGCCAAGGGACCGGGTGTCCTGAACGCCTCGATCGCCTATCTTCCGCCCTTCTGGCATCTGTCGCCGCATGGCGTTCTGGCCGAGAGCGGGATCGGCGACCTGCCCTATGTGCAGGAAGAGATACCCTCGGAACGGGCGCGGGCCTTCATCGAACGGATGCGGCTGCGCTACGTGGTGCCGCGCCGGTCGCGGCGGGTGCAGGTGCAGCAGGTGGCGCGATTGCCGGAAGGGGCGATTGCCGTGTTCCTGCAGGGGCGTCAGCCTTATGAAAACGGATTGGCCTACATGGAGCCGATCGACATGCTGGCTGCCGTTGCGGCCGGCTCGGAGGGGCGGCCCGTGCTGGTCAAGCCGCATCCCTTGTCGCTGGAATCCGATGCCGAGGTCATCGCCCGGGTCAGGGCCATGGGGCTGGCCGTCACGCCGACCTCGGCGAATGTCCATGACATCATTGGCGCGAGCGTGGCGATCGTCTCATTCAACTCGGCCTGCGCGCTGGAGGGGTTCCTGCACCGCAAGCCCGCCATCCTGTTCGGCGCGTCGGATTTCCACGTCTTTGCCGAGACGGTCCGCCAGCCAGGTGAGTTTCCCGCTGCGCTTGCCCGCGCCCGCGCGCGTCCGGGCGGTGGCTACGCGAGATTTCTCTACTGGTACTTCGTGCAGAACTGCCTGAACATCTCGGCCAGGGATTTCGAAGCCCGGCTGCTTGATATCTTCGCGGCGCATGGCTTCCCGCCAGAGCGGCTTGGACTGACCACGGAATAAGGCGCACTGTCTGTGCGGCGGGTTTGCGGGAAAGCACCTTGCGCGCTGTCGTGCTGGCCGCAAGACTCACCGTGCGAGCAACCGCAGGGAAAAGGGCAAATCATGACGGGCACGAAACTTGGCGATCTTGCGGGAAGGGCCATCCTTGTCACCGGGGCCTCGACTGGCATCGGGGCGGCGCTGGCCCGCGCGCTGGCCGCGCAGGGGGCGCTGGTCGGCCTGCACTACAACGCCAGCCGTGATGCGGCCGAGGCGCTGGCCGCCGAGATCGAGGCCGGGCAGGGCCGGGTGCGACTGATCCGGGCCGATGTGTCGAGGTCATCCGAGGCGCGCCGCGCGGTCGAGGAAATGGTCGCGGGCTTTGGTCGGCTCGACGGGCTGGTGAACAACGCGGGCGGCATGGTCCGGCGAGTTCCCTATGCCGAGGCAAGCGACAAGGACTATGACGAGATCATGGACCTGAACGCGCGATCCGTCATCGCGGCCAGCCAGGCGTCGATCGCGCATCTGAAGGCAGCGGCGAAGGAAACCGGCGATGCCTTCATCATCAACACCACCTCGATCGCCGCGCGCAACGGGGCCAGCGGCGGGGCGGGGCTTTACGGGTCATCCAAGGCTTTTGTCCACAACGTCACGCGCGGCATGGCCAAGGAACTGATCCCCTTCGGCATAAGGGTCAACGCCGTGGCGCCGGGGGTCATTGCGACCCCCTTCCACGAACGCTACTCGACACAGGCCCAGCTTGACGCGATGCTGGCCACGATCCCTGCGGGCCGCCTTGGCACGCCCGAGGATTGCGTGGGGGCCTTCCTCTTTCTCGCATCACGGTCGCTGTCGGGCTATATCGCCGGGCAGGTGATCGAGGTGAACGGCGGGCAGTTGATGCCCTGAAGGGACGGGATCATGGCACTGGAAGCGTTCAAGGACATGGCAACGGGGGCGATGCGCGACAAGGCGGCCTCGTTTGCGGTGAGCGTCGTCGCGGCCTTCCTGTTCCTGACGGTCTGGGTGCTGGCGGTGGCCGGGGTCGTGGTCCTGCTGGCCGAGCGGTTCGGCCTTGCCGTAGCGCTGCTTGGAACGGCGGGGGGGCTTGGGATGATTGCGGTGTTGCTGGTCGCCGTCACCACGGCCCGCAACCGCCGCGCCGCGGAACGTCGCGCCGCGACGCGGGCAGTCTGGACCGCCACGGCGATCACGGCGGTCGATGCGCTGATCCGGCGCGCGCCACTTCCCGACAAGGCCGATACTGCGTCGGGCAGTTGGGTCAGCCGGACAAGCGTCCTGCTGGCGGGCGGCATCGCGCTGATCCTGCTCGCGCTTCTGGGTCGCGGCAAGGGCGGGGATGATCCGCCCCCCTCTGCCTGACCGGACAGGGGGCGCTTGCCATCCGCCCCCCTTTCCCCTATACGCCCGCACGTCGAACAGGCCGCCAGAGCCTTGGACCTGAGGGATCGCGCAGGGTCGGACCACATCCGGCCCTGATCGTTTTCCTGAAAGGCTCCGGGGCAAGGGCGGCGGACCAAAGACCGGCGGAGACAACCGCATGGCCCGTGAAACATGAACCGAAGGATTGACTGACGCATGTGCGCTAAAGCGACGATGGAGGAATTCGAAGCCCTCCTGAATGAAAGCTTCGAAATCGACACCCCGGACGAAGGTTCGGTCGTCAAGGGCCGGGTGCTTGCCATCGAGGCGGGCCAGGCCATCATCGACGTCGGCTACAAGATGGAAGGCCGCGTCGATCTCAAGGAATTCGCAGCCCCCGGCGAACAGCCCACCATCAAGGTCGGCGACGAGGTCGAGGTCTACTTCGACCGCGTGGAAAACGCCCGTGGCGAGGCTGTCATCAGCCGCGAGAAGGCCAAGCGCGAAGAAGCCTGGGACCGTCTCGAAAAGGCCTATGCCGCCGAAACCCGCGTTGACGGCGTGATCTTCGGCCGCGTGAAGGGTGGCTTCACCGTCGATCTCGGCGGCGCGGTCGCGTTCCTTCCGGGGTCGCAGGTTGACGTGCGCCCGGTGCGCGACGCCGGCCCGCTCATGGGCATGAAGCAGCCGTTCCAGATCCTCAAGATGGACCGTCGCCGCGGCAACATCGTCGTCTCGCGCCGCGCCATTCTGGAAGAGTCGCGTGCCGAACAGCGCGCGGAAGTCATCGGCAACCTCTACGAAGGCCAGACGGTCGACGGCGTGGTCAAGAACATCACTGAATACGGTGCCTTCGTCGACCTCGGCGGCGTTGACGGCCTGCTCCATGTCACCGACATGGCGTGGCGCCGCGTGAACCACCCGTCGGAGATCCTGAACATCGGTGAGACCGTCAAGGTCCAGGTGATCAAGATCAACAAGGAAACCCACCGCATCAGCCTCGGCATGAAGCAGCTTCAGTCCGATCCCTGGGATTCGGTCGAAGAGAAGTTCCCGCTGGGCTCGGTCCACAAGGGCCGCGTCACGAACATCACCGACTACGGTGCATTCGTGGAACTGGAAGCGGGTGTCGAAGGTCTCGTTCACGTCTCGGAAATGTCCTGGACCAAGAAGAACGTGCACCCCGGCAAGATCGTCTCGACCTCGCAGGAGGTGGACGTCATGGTGCTCGAGATCGACAGCGCCAAGCGCCGCGTCTCGCTCGGCCTGAAGCAGACGATGCGCAACCCGTGGGAAGTCTTTGCCGAAACCCACCCGGTCGGCTCGATGATCGAGGGCGAGGTCAAGAACATCACCGAATTCGGTCTGTTCGTCGGCCTCGACAACGACATCGACGGCATGGTGCACCTGTCGGACCTGTCGTGGGACCAGCGTGGCGAGGAAGCCATCCAGTCCTACCGCAAGGGCGACACGGTCCAGGCCGCCGTCACCGAAGTGGACGTCGAGAAGGAGCGTATCTCGCTCTCGATCAAGGCGCTGGGCGCCGACACCTTCTCGGATGCCGTTGACGGCGTGAAGCGCGGCTCGGTCATCACCGTGACCGTGACGGCCGTGGAAGAAGGCGGGATCGAGGTGGAATACAACGGCATGAAGTCGTTCATCCGCCGCTCGGACCTGTCGCGCGACCGCGCCGACCAGCGCCCCGAGCGCTTCCAGAAGGGCGACCACGTTGACGTCCGCGTCACCGCCGTCGACAGCAAGACGCGCAAGCTCGGCCTGTCGATCAAGGCGCGCGAGATCGCCGAAGAGAAGGAAGCCGTGGAACAGTACGGCTCGTCGGACTCGGGTGCCTCGCTGGGCGACATCCTCGGCGCCGCGCTGAAGGACCGCAAGTAAACGGACGGGCATTTGCCCGGATGGAACGGCCCCGCCCCGGCGGGGCCGTTCGCTTTTTGACCGGCGAATCAATCATCCTGTGGCCGTAGCGCTCTGCGCTGCCCATCGGCATTGCTGCACTGCAACGTCGCCGAAGGCCCTGCCGGAATGTACAAAAGCGGTCGGGAAAGACCGGAATCCCATGCCATTCCAATGGGTTTCCTGTTTGTGGCGGAACGCTTTGCCCCTATAGTCGGCGCGATGAACAAGGTCCGGCTGCTGCCAAATTGCCGGATCACAGGGGGGATAGAATGATCCGGTCTGAGTTGATCCAGATGATTGCGGATGAAAACCCGCATCTGTTCCAGCGCGACGTCGAGCGCATCGTGAACACGATCTTCGAGGAAATCATCGAGGCGATGGCGCGGGGCGACCGGGTCGAGCTGCGCGGCTTCGGGGCGTTTTCCGTCAAGAAGCGGGATGCCCGGCTGGGACGCAATCCGCGAACCGGTGAATCGGTGGACGTCGACCAGAAGCATGTTCCGTTCTTCAAGACCGGCAAGCTTCTGCGCGACCGGCTGAACGGCGGCTGAGGGAAAATGCTGCGGGCACTGCGACTGGTCTTTCTGCTGCTGCTCGGGCTGGTCCTGCTGGTCGTGGCCTTCGCCAATCGCGGTGTGGTCGAACTGCGCCTGCTGCCCGAGGACATGGCCCTGTTCCTCGGTCTTGATTACCGGGTCGAACTGCCGTTGTTTCTGGTGATCTTCGGGGGCGTTGTCGCAGGGCTGCTGATCGGCTTCGTCTGGGAATGGATGCGCGAGGCGCGTCAGCGCGCCGAGGCCGCCCGCACCCGCCGCGAGGCGGCCACGCTGTCGCGCGAGGTCAGCCGCCTGCGCGACAAGGCCGCAGAACCGGTCGACGATGTACTGGCACTTGTCGAGGCAAGGCGTTAAGCGCTTGCGCCATGACGACACGTGTCAAGATCTGCGGGCTGCGCACGCCTGAAACCATCGACGCCGCGGTAAACGCGGGTGCGGCCTATGTCGGGTTCAACTTCTTCGCCAGATCGCCCCGCAGCGTGACGCCGGATCAGGCGCGCGCCCTTGCGATTCCGGTTCCGCCCGGTGTTGCCAAGGTGTCGCTGACCGTTGATGCCGACGATGACCTGCTCGACGCCATCACGGCGGCCGTTCCGCTGGACATGTTGCAGCTTCATGGCCACGAAAGCCCCGAGCGGGTGGCCGAGGTGCGCGCCCGCTATGGGCTGCCGGTGATGAAGGTTGTGGGCCTGTCAGAGGCCGCCGATCTGGCCGAGGTGGCGAAACACGAAGCCGTCGCCGATCAGATCCTCGTCGATGCCAAGCCGCCGAAGGGTGCCGTGCTGCCGGGGGGCAATGGCGTCGCCTTCGACTGGCAGTTGCTGGCCGGGCGCCGCTGGGCCAGGCCCTGGATGCTGGCGGGCGGACTGACGGCCGGGAACGTCGCCGAGGCGATCCGCCTGACCGGCGCGCGACAGGTAGATGTCTCGTCCGGCGTCGAATCCGCGCCGGGCGTCAAGGACGAGGCGCTGATCCGGGCCTTCATCTCGGCCGCCGTGAACGCAACCGGAGGCAGCCGCCCATGACCCGCACGCTTTACCTGCACATCGGGATTCACAAGACCGGGACGACCTCGATCCAGTCCACGCTTGCCGGGTTCGACGACGGCACGACCGCCTATTTCAAGATCAGCAACCAGAATGCGGGCTGGGACATGTTCACCATGTTCTCGGACCGCAGGGCGGAACACTGGCTGAACCGCAAGTATTCCGCCGCCGACCTGGCAGAACGCACGACGCGGATCACCGCAACGGCCGAGGCGATGTTCGCTGGCAACCGCAAGAACTACATCATCTCGGGCGAGTTGATGTCGCAGATGTTCAAGGCGCAAGAGATCGGTGCGATGCTGGCCTTCATGCGCCGGCATTTCGACGACATCCGCCTGATTGTCTATGTCCGCGATCCGGTTGGCTACATGCGCAGCGTCATGCAGCAGTTCGTCAAGAACGGACCGCTGAAGTTCGACCTCGACCTCGCCTACCCGGACTACCGCAACCGGCTGGAGCCCTGGTTCGACGCCTTCCCGCCCGACCGGCGCGAGATCGTCCTGTTCGACCCCAAACGGTTCGAGAAAGGCGACGTGGTGTTCGACTTTGCACGGCGCGTGGGCATCACGGTCCGCGACGAGGATGTGCGCCGCGTGAACGAAAGCCTGACAGCCGAGGCCTACGCGATGCGCTTTGCGCTGCGGACGAGGTTCGACGACAAGGGGACCGGGCTCTGGGGCAAGGCACGGGTGCTGGAAGAGCTGCGCTTCGTCAACCAGTTCGGGTCGCGCAAGCTTGACCTCGCCGCCGGACCGCGGGACGCCGTGATCGCCCGTCGCGCCGACGACGTGGCATGGATGGAGGCGCAGCTGGGCGAAGCATTCCCCCCAGTGGCACCCTACAAGGATGCCATCACCTTCGGCTCGACCGAGGATGTGCTGGACTACGCGCGAAAGCAGCGTGCCGCCTTCGACGCCTTCCTGAAACCGAAGATGCGCAAACGGCGTGTCCTGCGTGCCATAGGACGGGTCCTGATCGGCAGGAAACCGCACGGAAAATAGTGACCCTGCGTCAACACGCCTGATAGGTCTTCCATCGGCTTTTTGCCGGAGGTTGGGGTGGACGACGGTCATCAGACGCAGGGCGCGGCCCGGACGGTGCATGTGCATATCGGCATGCACAAGACCGGTTCGACCTCGATTCAGGCGACCTTCGGCTCCTACGACGATGGGCGGATCGCCTATCTGCAACTGCCGCAGCGCAACCACAGCCTGTTCGTGGCAACGATGTTCATGGCACGGCCCGAGGCGCACAAGTCAAACCGGGGACGCAGCGCCAGCGCACTTGCGCGCGCGCGTGTCGATCTTCGTGCGAGAGCCCAGAAGCAGTTCGATGGGAACCGAAAGGACTTCATCCTGTCGGGCGAATACTTCTCGATGGGGTTTCAGCCCGGTGACATCGCTGATCTCAAGGCCTTCCTCGCCCCCCATTTCGACCGGATCCACGTGATCGTCTATGTGCGCGACCCGTTCAGCTACATGCGCAGCCAGATCCAGCAAAAGGCAAAGAACGACCGCTTTGCCTTCAACATGGAGGCGGCTTTCCCGCTCTACTCCGAACGCCTCGGCCCGTGGTTCGATGCCTTTCCGGCCGAGGATGTCGACATCGTCATGTTCGACCCGGCGTCATTCCCGAACGGAGATGTCGTGCAGGACTTTGCCCGCCGCATCGGGGTCGATCTTGCGCCGGGTGCCAGCAAGCGCGCGAATGAAAGCATGTCGGCGGAATCCTATGCCCTGCGCTATTTCCTGCGCTGGACCTTGCAGCGGAAACCGCTGAACCCGCTGAAGCGCGCCTGGGCGCGTCTCGCCCTGCCGCTCGCAGAAGGTTACGGCACCGCAAGGTTCGAGGTCGGACGGGAAGAGCGGCTCGCGGTCATCGCCCGCCACGCCGACGAGGTGCGCTGGATCGAACAGCGTCTGGGCCGGACGTTTCCCGCGCCACCGGAAAGCGTGCAGGGCGTGGTTTTCCGCAACGAGGATGACGTGCTGCGGTATGCAGGGACGCTGTTGCCGGCCTTCCGGGCACATTGTCGGGACAAGCTTCCTCTGTCCGTCCTGCTGCGGGATGTCTTCCGGCCAACGCGGGCAAGGTCCAGATAGGCCGGGCCGTGTCACCCGGGTTGCAAAACCGGTGCAGCCGTGGCCTACAGCCGCCATGACTCGTACCGTCATTCTGCACGTCGGCCTGCACAAGACCGGCACCACGGCCATCCAGGAAGCCCTGAGCACCTATCGTAGCGCAGGGCACAACGTGCTGCGCCTGACCTCGGCCAACCACTCGCACGACATGGTGCTGATGTTCTGCGGCCATCGCGACGCCCAGCATCTGGTCCGGGTGGGCCGTCTGCGCCATGCCGAGGACGCGCCGGCCGAAGCGGCGCGACTGAAGGTGCAAGCGTTGCGCCAGTTCCGCGAAACGCCCGGCGACTTCATCATCTCGGGCGAGGAAATCTCGGCCCGTTTCAAGCCCGACGACATCCGCGAACTGAAGGAATTCCTGGCCCCGCATTTCCAGCGGATCCGCGTGATCGCCTATGTGCGCGAGCCGCTTTCCTACATGCGCAGCGCCTTTCAGGAGGTCGCCAAGAAACGCCAGATCGGCTTCGACATGGAGCCCTATTTTCCGCACTACCGGCGTCGGCTGAAAGGCTGGGTCGACATCTTCGGCCGCGACGCGGTGACGGTTCTGCCCTATGACCGCAAGCGGCTGAGGGGCGGCAGCGCGGTCGAGGACTTTGCGGCGCAAGTCGGGATCACGCTTGCGGCCCCGCCTGCCTCACGCGCCAACGAGACCCTGACAGCCGAGGCGTTGGCGACCGTCTTCCGTCTGCGGCGCGAACTGGAAGACCCGGGCCTTGGTGCCTGGGCACGGGCATGGCGCAATGCCGCGATCCATTCGATCGGTGGTTTCGGGACGCGCCCCTTCGTTCTGGCCGCATCGGCCTGCCGCGCGACGCTGGAGCGCAACGCCGACGAAATCGCCTGGATCGAGGACGTGCTCGGCGCGCCGCTTCCCCCGGCCGAAGCGCCGCCTGCCGGGGCGCTGGAGATCGCTGTCGAGGACGACCTGGCCGAGCTGGGAGAGTCGTGCCGGCCCGAGTTCGAGGCATGGGCGCGAAGGAACCTTGTTGCGCTGCGCGCGCCACGGTTCCTTGTGCGGGCCTGGCGCGGTAAGCCCTGATGCGCTTGCACCCTGAACAGCCGAGCCTTCCTGCCACCTGTCAGGCGCAGAATGCCGTTTCCCCCGGCGCGGACTGTTGACGATGGGCTTTTTCGTCAATCGCTCGTTCAACCTGGTCTATGGCCATGCTGCCCTGCAGGCCTTTGCGAGTTATGGCGGCGAGGCCTTTGCGTTTGTCTACCTGCTCAAGGCGGGAATCTCCGCTCCGGTCGTACTGCTGGCAATCGGGGCGATGTTCGGCAGCCGCATCCTGTTTCGCGCTCTCGTCCTGCCATTGGTGCGGCGGTTCGGGCTTCGCTGGGCGCTGGTCATCGCGATTCTGGCCGAGGCCGCGACCTATCCCGTTCTGTCGCAGATCGAGGGCACGGGGCCCCTGCTTCTGTTCTACCTGACGGTCTGGGCAATCAGCAGCAGCCTCTACTGGACGACCTATCACGCCTATGTGGCGCTGCTGGGCGACAACCACCTTCGCGGCGCGCAGGTCAGCGCGGTCGAGTTCATCGGGATCACGATGGGCATTGTGGCCC
>JBJOQI010000384.1:0-3103 GCA_046050045.1 Pseudomonadota bacterium
CGCGATCCTAAGCAATACGCCTTTGCGTCGTTCTTTGGTGTCTTCGATTTTCTAACGGCGCCGCCTGTCTATCGGGAGTCCCCGATCCTCCTGTTCCTCGCGGGAACCATAACCGCGAACGGAAGCCAATTTACCCTTAACTATGATGGAACATGGACCTGTGAAGGCCTGTGCCAAATGTACAGTTCGCGTGGTGGTGTTTCTCAGGTTGTGCCGGGAATCCGAATGACCGGTGGCACCTTTGACATCGCGGCCGTCCCGCTCCCGGCCGGGCTTCCGATGCTCGGCGGGGCGTTGCTGTTCTTCTTGCCTGCCCTCCGCAGGAGGCGCGGCCACAGGGCCTTGCCGTCCGCAATCTGAAGAAGCACCAGCCCTACTTCTTCGGCGCCAGCCGATAGACCCCCTCGGGCAGGTTCAGCGCGGCGGCGAGCTCGCGGACCTGGGCCATCGACATCACGATCTTGACGACCTCGTTCCTGCGCGGATCGAACTGCTCGATCGTCACGCATTCCTCGAAGCCCTGGATCGTCACGTCCTCTTCCAGATGCGACGACCCCTCATCGACAAGCGTGATGACCGTGGCGTCGAAGTCGTGCTCGATGGTGAACATGGGCCAAGTCTACCCCTGGTGGCGGGCGCGCTCAATGCGAAAGCGGCAGACCGACCGGCCGGCTGACAGCCGCGTGAAGGCCTCGACTTCGGCTTTCCCTTGCCCGCGCCGCAGGTTACCCTTGCGGCAAAACAAGAGCAGTCTGCGAGTCTTCCATGCGGTTCGGGCGTCTGGTCCCCCTTTTCCTCGTTCTTGCCTCGGCCCTGTCGGGCTGCATCACCGTCGTGCCCGATGCGCCCGAACCCTTGCCCGCGGCCACGGCCCCGGTTCCCCCTGCGCTCGACGCCCAGACGGCGGCGCGCAACTTCGTCACGGTCGTCACCCGGATGGAGCCGATGATCGAGGACGAATGCCGCCGCCGCGCCCCCGGCGCGATCTGCGACTTCCGCATCGTCGTCGACGACCGCCCCGGCCAGGCCCCGAACGCCTTCCAGACGCTCGACAACGCCGGGCGGCCGATCATCGCCTTCACGGTCCCGCTGATCGCCGAGGTGCGCAACATCGACGAGCTGGCCTTCATCATGGGGCACGAGGCCGCCCACCACATCGCAGGCCACATCCCCCGCCAGCGCCAGACGGCAATGACCGGGGCGCTGATCCTGGGCGGCATCGCGGCCGCGACCGGGGCCGATGCCGAAGGCGTGCGCGCCGCCCAGAACATCGGCGGCAGCGTCGGCGCGCGGACCTATTCACAGGACTTCGAGCTCGAGGCCGACCGCCTCGGCGCGATCATCGCCTTCAACGCGGGCTATGACCCGCTGTTGGGCGCGCAGTTCTTCGCCCGCATTCCCGACCCCGGCAACAACTTCCTCGGCACCCACCCGCCCAATGCCGAACGCCTGCGCGTGGTGCGCCAGACTATGCGCAACCTGCGCTGAGGCTTGGCGCGCCCCGCCGCCTGCCCTAGTCTTTGCCCCAGGGCGTATTCGGGGGAATACGGGGGGAACAGGGATGCAGGGGCTTCTGGCGCATCAGGCGCGCCGATTCTGGAATACCGTGGTCTGGTCGCTGGCCGGCTGGCGCGCCGCCTGGGCCAGCGAGGCCTCACTCCGGCAATGGACGGCGGTCAACGCCGCCTCGGCCGCGCTGGCCTTCTGGGTCGACATCAGCCCGGCGGAACGGGCGCTGATCCTTGCGCTCGGCCTGATGATCCTGGTGGCGGAACTGCTGAACACCGCGATCGAGACGGCGGTCAACTACATCTCGACCGAACATCACCCGCTGGCCCGCAAGGCCAAGGACTGCGGCAGCGCGGGCGTGGCCGTCGCGGCGCTTGCGGCGGGGGTGGCCTGGGTGGTCGTGCTGCTTGGCTAGGCCGGGGATGAATCGCTTGACGGGGGGCAGCTTTCCCCGTATCAGCCGCGGACGAATTCCGGGGTGCCCACAGATGGTGCCCGTGCCACCATTGACTTGAAGGACGACACCTATGTCGCGCGTCTGCGAACTGACGGGCAAGGGCCCGATGAGCGGCAACACCGTGAGCCACGCCAACAACAAGACCCGGCGCCGGTTCCTGCCGAACCTGAACGAGGTCACGCTGATCTCGGACGCGCTTGGACAATCGTTCAAGCTGCGCATCTCGGCGGCGGCGATCCGCTCGGTCGACCATCGCGGCGGCCTCGACGCCTACCTCGCCAAGGCCAAGGACGATGAGCTGTCGGCCCGCGCGCTGAAGATCAAGAAGGACATCGCCAAGGCCGCCACCGCCGCCTGAGCGACCCCCTGACCGGCCAATCGGTTTCCGGCCCCGTGGCACAGCCCGCGGGGCCGCTTCGTTTTGTCCCTTTGCCATCGTGTCCGCCTTCGGCTAATCCCCGCGCCATGCTGGCCCTGCGCGCCCTCCGGCTTCTGCCCCTGCTCCTGTCGGTCCTGATCGGACTGACCGGCTTCACGCTGGCCCAGGCCCGCGGCCAGGCCCGGATGGGCGAAAGCTTCATCCTGTGCACCGGGGCAGGGGCCGTCGTCGTCACACTCGATGCAAATGGCAACCCGACCGGCCCCGCGCATGTCTGCCCCGACATGGCGCTGGCGCTGCTGGCCGGGGTAGCCGCCGCCGCGCCGGTCCTGCCTGTGGCACGGCTTGCCCGGTCCGAGCGTCTGGTTGCGACCCGCGCCATCGCGTCCTCGCCCGTCTCCCTTCCGCTTGGCGAACCCCGGGGGCCCCCGTCGCTGTCGTGACCCCTCGTCCGACACCGAAACCCCTGACGGAGACATGCCATGCGCATCCCGACCCTGTTCAGCGCCGCCGCTGCGGCCAGCCTTCTGCTTGGCTCTGCCGCCCTCGCCCATGACGGCGTGCACATCAACGACGCCTATGCCCGCATCCTGCCCGGCGCCAGATCCGGCGCGGCCTTCTTCGAGGTCGAGAACCACCAGACCGAGGACGACGTCCTTTTGTCGGTGTCCTCGCCCGTCTCGGACAAGGCCGAGCTTCACACCCATATCCACGGCAGCGACGGCATGATGCAGATGCGCCCGATCGAGGGCGGCATC
>JBJOQI010000385.1:0-6023 GCA_046050045.1 Pseudomonadota bacterium
GTCGGCACCCTTGACCGGCGGGTTCGGGAAATCGGTTCCCTCGGCCGTCAGTGACTTTGCGTAGAACCGGCCTAGTGCATCATCCCGCACCCGCCCGATAAAGGCGGCTTTCAGCCCCAGATTGCCAAGCCCTGCAATCGTATTGCCGACCGACCCGCCCGGCGCCTCGGTCCGCTCGCGCATCGCGGCATAGAGCGTCTCCGCCCGTTCGCGCTCGACCAGCTGCATGATGCCCTTGGTGATGCCCATCAGGTCAAGGAAGGTGTCGTCCGACTGGCTCAGCACATCGACGATGGCATTCCCGATGCCGACGACCTGGTAACGTTCGCTCACGCTGTCTTCTCCTCAAAGGCACAAAGGTCGCGGATCAGGCAGGCCCCGCACTTGGGTTTCCGCGCGACGCAGATATACCGCCCGTGCAGGATCAGCCAGTGGTGCGCGTGGGCCTGGTATTCGACCGGGACGTTATCCTCGATCGCGCGCTCGACTGTTTCCACGTCGCGGCCGGGCGCAATGCCGCTGCGGTTGCCGACCCGGAAGATATGGGTGTCGACCGCCTGCGCGGGGTGATGGAACCACATGTTCAGCACCACGTTCGCCGTCTTGCGCCCTACCCCCGGCAGGGACTGAAGCGCGGCGCGCGAGGTCGGAACCTCGCCGCCGAAATCGTCGATCAGGATGCGCGACAGGCGGATGACGTTCTTCGCCTTCTGCCGGAAAAGCCCGATCGTCTTGATGTGCTCGGTCAGTCCGTCCTCGCCCAGCGCCAGCATCTTTTCCGGCGTGTCGGCCACCCTGAACAGCGCCCGCGTCGCCTTGTTCACGCCCGCATCGGTGGCCTGCGCCGACAAGGCGACCGCCACCAGCAGCGTGAAGGCGTTGACATGCTCCAGCTCGCCCTTCGGATGGGCCTCGGCCGCCTGGAACCGGCGGAAGATCTCGCACATCTCGGCATAGGGAAGCTGTCTGGCCATGTCCCGGCTTATCGCCCGCCAACCGCCGCCCCGGCAAGCCCTGCGGGCGCAATCCGCAAATTCCGGGTCGCGGCGGGGCGCGCCGCGCCCTAGTCTGCGCGGAACAGGAGGCCCCAATGCCCGACGAAAGCAGCTATCACTACAAGGTCATCGGCCGCGCCATCGACGCCATCGACCGCGCCGGGGGCGAGACCCTGCCGCTCGACCGGCTGGCCGCCGACATCGGAATGAGCCCGGCGCATTTCCAGCGCCTGTTTTCCGCCTGGGTCGGGGTCTCGCCCAAGCGCTACCAGCAATATCTGACCCTTGCGCAGGCCAAGGCGCTGCTGGCCGAACGGCACACGACGCTGGACGCGGCCCTTGACGCGGGCCTTTCGGGGTCGGGCCGCCTGCACGACCTGTTCCTGCGGTGGGAGGCGATGACCCCCGGCGACTTCGCCCGCGGTGGCGCGGGCCTGACGATCCGCTGGGGCTGGTACGACAGCCCCTTTGGCCGCGCCCTGGTCATGGGCACCGACAAGGGCATCTGCGGCATCGGCTTTCAGGACGACGCAGGCCCCGCGGCCGCGATGGCCGACCTGACCGGCCGCTGGCCCGCGGCAAGCTTTGTCGAGGACGGGGGCCGCCTGCGGCACTGGGTCGAGACCGCCTTTGCCGCCGGTGCGAACGACAGCGACAAGGCCCCCCTTTTCCTGATCGGTGCGCCGTTCCAGATCAAGGTCTGGGAGGCGCTGCTGCGCGTGCCATCCGGCCACGTCACGACCTATTCCGACATCGCCCGCGTGATCGGCCACCCCGCTGCCGTCCGCGCCGTGGGCACCGCGGTCGGGCGCAACCCGATCAGCGTGCTGATCCCCTGCCACCGCGCCCTGCGCAAGTCGGGCGAACTTGGCGGCTATCACTGGGGCCTGCCGCGCAAGCGTGCGATCCTGGCCTGGGAATCGGCGCGGGCCGATGCAGGGTCCGATGCGGGGGCCGATGCGGGGACCGGGCTCGACGCGGGCGCGGCCGCCTGAGCGACCCCCCTCATGCGCGGAAAGCCGCTGGCACGGGCCTCCCGGCCTGCCCCGCCCTGCGCCCTCTGGTATAGATCGGGCAGATGTCCGCCAAACGGACCCGACGACCTAGCAGAGGCAGCAGTCATGACCCTGAAACTTTCCGCCACTTTCGCCCTTGCCGGCATCGCAGCCCTTTCCGCCTGCACCCAGACCGGCATGTCCGAACCCTCGAACGCCCGCACCGGCGCGATTGCCGGAGGCCTGATCGGCGCGGCCATCGGCTCGCAGCGCGACGATGACCGCCTGGCCACCGCCGTTGTCGGCGGCGTCATCGGTGCTGCCATCGGCGGCGCGATCGGCGAAAGCCTCGACCGGCAGGCAGCCGAGCTTGACCAGGCGATCCAGGACGACCGCGTCCGCATCGTCAACACCGGCGACCGCCTGATCGTGACCCTGCCCGAAGGCATCCTCTTCGCCACCGACAGCGCCGCCGTCAGCCCCTCGATCCAGAGCGACCTCTTTGCCGTCGCCTCGAACCTGAACCGCTATCCGAACTCGCGCGTGCAGGTGATCGGACACACCGACAACACCGGCACCGCCGCCTACAACCAGGACCTGTCCGAACGCCGCGCCACCTCGGTCGCGGCCATCCTGCAGTCGGGCGGCGTGAACCCGGCCCGCCTGCGCGCCATCGGCAAGGGCGAGGACCAGCCCATTGCCTCGAACCTGACGCCCGAAGGCCGCCAGCAGAACCGCCGGGTCGAGATCATCATCATCCCGAACAAGGGCTGATCCTTTCCGTATCGCAAGGTGGCGGGGCCGGGCGGCACAAGCCCGGCCCCTTGCATGTCAGCCGCGTTGCCTTGCGCCCCCCGTGGTCATAGAACCTTACCAATCGCGAGGGTTCCGCCATGCCGTTCCAGAAGATCGAGGCCGAGAAGCTGTCGCAGGCCGTCGCGCGCCAGATCGAGCTTCTGATCCTGCAGGGCATCCTCCGCCCCGGCGAGCGGCTGCCCTCGGAACGCGACCTTGCCGAACGGCTGGGCGTGTCGCGCCCCTCGCTGCGCGAGGCGACCGATGCGCTCGAGGCATCGGGCCTGCTGCGCACCAAGGCGGGCGCCGGCATCTTCGTGGCCGATGTGCTCGGCTCGGCCTTTTCGCCCGCCCTTATCGCGCTGTTCCGCAGCCACGACGAGGCGGTCTTCGACTACCTGTCCTTCCGCCGCGACATGGAGGGGCTGGCGGCCGAGCGCGCGGCCACGGCGGGCACCGACACGGACCTGCGGGTGATCGACGCGATCTTCCACCGGATGGAGTCCGCGCACGGCAAGCGCAACCCGCATGAGGAATCGGCGCTGGACGTGGAATTTCACATGGCCATCATCGAGGCCAGCCACAACGTCGTCATGCTGCACATGATGCGCTCGATGTATGACCTGCTGCGCGACGGGGTCTTCTACAACCGCGAGATCATGTTCCGCCAGCGCACCACCCGCGACACGCTGCTCGACCAGCACCGGGCGATCAACGCCGCCCTTCAGGCGCGCGACCCTGCGACGGCCCGGGCCGCCATCGTCGCGCATCTGGGCTTTGTCGAAACCGCGATGCAGGACCACCGCCGCGCCGAGCGCAACGAGGCTGTGGCCCGCCTGCGCTTCGACCAGGAACTGGGCCGCGAATGAAAAAGGCCCCGGCGCTTGCGCTCCGGGGCCCTTTCCTGTTCTGGCGTCAGGTCAGTGCAGCTTGGCCTCGACATCGGCAATCGCCGCGTCGATCAGGCCGCCCTTCTGGGCCTTGTCCATCTGGCTGGCCAGCAGGTCGCCCGCAGCGGCCACCGCAACGGTCACGGCGCGGTCGCGCACGTCCTTGACGGCCGCGGCCTCGGCCGAGGCGATCTGGTCTTCGGCCGAAGCCAGCCGCCGCGCGATCGAGGCCTTGAGGTCGGCCTTGGCCTGTTCGGCGGCAGCCTGCGCCTCGCGCTTGGCGTTCTCGACGATCAGGTCGGCCTGCTCCTGCATCTCGCGCTTCTTGGCGTCGTACTGGGCAAGCACGGCCTTGGCTTCGTCATGCAGCGCCTTTGCGGCGTCGAGGTCGGCCCTGATGCCGTCTGCCCGCTTGTCGAGCAGACCGGCCAGCAGCGCCGGAACCTTGAGGTAAAGGATCACCCCGAGGAACAGCAGGAAGCCCAGCGTCACCACGAAGTCGGTGTTGCGCAGCGAGAAGAACGGACCCGAGGCGGCCAGCGCCGGCGAGGCCGAGAGGGCGAAAAGGGCGATGAGTGTCTTCATGGTCCTCACCCCTTCATCCGCGCAGCGATGGCGTCGGCCACCGATTTGGCGTCGGTCTTGCCGCCCAGCGCCGCGACGATCTCGGCCGCGGTGTCGCGGGCAACGTCGGTCACGGCCGCCAGCGCACCGGCCCGGATCTCGTCGATCCGGCGCGCCGATTCCGCTGCCTTGGCCGCGATCTCGGCATCGGCCTTGGCCGTCGCCTTGTCGAGGTCGGCCTGGATCTCGGCCCGGGCCTTGGCGACGATCTCGTTCGCCTTGGCACGCGCGTCGACCAGCGCCTGGTTGTAGGACTTCTCTGCCTCGATCGCTTCGGCCTTCAGGCGTTCGGCGGCGGCGATGTCGTCGGTGATCCGCTGCTGGCGGTCGGCCAGGATGCCCGCGATCCGCGGCAGGGCCGTCGAGCGCAGGATCAGGTAGATCAGGACGAGCGCAACCGCGAGCCAGAAGATCTGGTTCGGGAAGGTCGAGAAGTCGAGCTGCGGCATGCCGGCCGATTCCGCGGCGTGACCGGCCGCATCCGCGGCATGTCCTGCGGCGTCGGCGGCCGCTTCCACGGCGTGCCCGGCGGCGTCTTCGGTTTCGGTTGCCATCGTGGTCTCCAGTTTCCGATGTCAGCGGACGGGCCGGACGGCCCGCCCTGCGTCAGACGGAAGTCCGGATCAGACGGCGAACATCAGCAGAAGCGCGACGAGGAACGAGAAGATCCCGAGCGCTTCGGCAAACGCGATACCGATGAACAGCGTGGCGGTCTGGCCGGCGGCGGCCGACGGGTTGCGGAGCGCACCGGCAAGGTAGTTGCCGACGACGTTGCCCACGCCGACCGCGGCCCCGCCCATGCCGATCGAGGCAAGGCCGGCGCCGATGAATTTGCCGAGAGCGGCTGCTGCTGCGAGTTCCATGTTAGTCTCCTTGGGTTTTCTTGAAAGCGTCAGAAGGATTGTCTGGCCTTAGTGGTGCGGATGCAGCGCATCCTTGAGATACACGCAGGTCAGGATGGTGAAGACATAGGCCTGGATGAAGGACACCAGGATTTCGAGCCCGTACATCGCGGTGATGGCGACGATCGAGAGCGGCGTCACCAGCCAGCCGATGCCCGAGAACAGCACCAGCGGCGCGAAAGCCGCAAAGACCTTGATGACGGCGTGGCCGGCCATCATGTTGCCCGCAAGTCGGATCGAGTGGCTGACCGGACGGGCGAAGTAGGAAATCAGTTCGATCACGGCCAGGATCGGGCGGATCGCCAGCGGCGCCGAGGTGATCCAGAACAGGCCGAGGAAGCCGAAGCCGTTCTTCACGAAGCCGAGGATCGTCACGAACAGGAACACCGCGACCGCCAGCACCGCCGTGACGGCGATATGCGAGGTGGTGGTGAAGGCCTTGGGCAGAAGCCCGAGGAAGTTCGAGAACAGGATGAAGCAGAAGACCGTGAAGATGTAGGGGAAGTACTTCACCCCGTCATGGCCCGCGACATCGTCCACCATCTTGTAGACGAAGCTGTAGGCCATCTCGGCCACCGACTGCACCCGGCCCGGGATCACGCTGCGGCGCCCGGTCCCCAGCACGAACAGCAGGACCACGCAGACGACGGCCACCGCCATCCAGAGCGTCACGTTGGTGACGGTGTACCATTCGATTGTGTCGCCGCCGAACAGCGGCTTGACGATGAACTGGTCCATCGGGTGGAACGACAGGCCTTCGCTGTGCTCTTCGGTCGCCACGGTCATTCGTCCTCTTCGTCGTCGCGCAACGGGGGCGCGGAT
>JBJOQI010000386.1:0-9977 GCA_046050045.1 Pseudomonadota bacterium
TCGCCACCCTGCGCGGTCTCGGGGCCGAGATCGTGCGGGCCGAGGCGCTTGACGACCACCAGCCCTTCGGACCGGCACTGCTGAAACGGCTGGAAACCGAAGCGGCCCTGCTTGGCGCCCAGCTGGTGACGACGGAAAAGGACGCCGTGCGCCTGCCGCCTGCGTTCCGGCCGCAGGTCGTGGTGCTGCCGGTGCGGCTGGCATTGCAAGACTGGTCCGCGATCGACGCGGGACTCGACCGGGTGCTGTCAGGCCGGGCCTGAACCCTTCACCCTTCCGTCGTGCTGACCCAGGCGAGGCGAGGGTTCGGCAAGCGCCAGCTCTGCATCCGAGAAGGTGATCGGCGTCCTGACCCCCGGCACGCCACCAAGGTCCAGCTGCATCCCCCGCGCGATCACCTGCGGGTCGGCAAAGACCTCGGCCAGGTCATTGATCGGCCCGGCGGGCACGCCCGCGCCCTCGCAGGCGGCCAGAAGATCGGCCTTGGCCCAGCCCTTGGTCGCTGCCGTCAGCGTCGCGGTCAGTGCGGCACGGTTCGCCACCCGGTCGGCATTCGTGCGGTAGTCGGGCGCTTCGGCCAGACCCGGCAGGCCGAGCAGGCCGCAGAGCGCACGAAACTGCCCGTCATTGCCCACCGCAAGGATCAGCCAGCCGTCGCGACAGTCGAAGACGGCGTAGGGCACGATGTTCGGATGCGCGTTGCCAAGCCGCCCGGGCGCCTTGCCGGTGGCAAGGTAGTTCATCGCCTGGTTGGCCATCACGCTGACCGCCACGTCGAGCAGCGCCATGTCGATGTGCTGGCCCTGCCCCATCGCCTGCCGCTGGTTCAGCGCGGCAAGGATGCCCACCACGGCATAGATGCCGGTGAAGATGTCGGTGACCGCGACGCCGACCTTTTCGGGCTGGCCCTCCGGCTCGCCCGTCACGCTCATCAGGCCCGACATGCCCTGGATGATGAAATCATAGCCCGCCCGGTCGGCATAGGGGCCGGTCTGGCCGAAACCGGTGATCGAGCAGTAGATCAGCCGCGGGTTCACCTTGCGCAGGCTCTCGTAGTCGAGCCCGTATTTCGCCAGACCGCCGCGCTTGAAGTTCTCGATCACCACATCGGCATCCGCGATCAGCGACCGCACGAAGGCCTGCCCTTCAGGTGTCCGGAAATCGGCTGTGACGGACTTCTTGCCACGGTTGCAGGCGTGGAAGTAGGCGGCCGAGCTTTCGCCCCCGTTGTCGATGAAGGGCGGACCCCACTTGCGCGTGTCGTCGCCTTCGGGCGCCTCGATCTTGATGACCTCGGCCCCGAGGTCGGCAAGCGTCTGGCCGGCCCAGGGACCGGCCAGGATGCGTGCCAGTTCGACGACCTTCAGGCCGTGCAGCGGCGTCATGGTCAGGCGCCGAGCTTCTCGTCCAGGATCTTGGCGAATTCCTCGTAGGACATGTTCGAGTACTTCTCGCCGTCGATGAAGAAGGTGGGCGTGGCCTCGACCCCGTCGGCCTCGGCGTTCTTCTGGTAGTTCGCCACCAGCGCCTTGGCCATGTCGTTGTCCTGCATGCAGGCGTCGAGCGCGTCGGGCGCGATGCCCGCCGTCAGGCCGATCTTCTTGAGGTTCTCGCCGATGGTGAAGTCCTGCCCGTCGCCGATCCAGTCCTTCTGCGTGTCATAGATGACGTCGGCGATGCCGAAGTACTTCATCTCGCCGCCGCAGCGCGCGACCATCGAGGCCCAGAGGCCGTACTTGTCGAAGTAGACCTCGCGGTAGACGAACTTCACCTTGCCGGTATCGATGTAGTTCGCCTTGAGCTCGCCAAAGACCGTCTCGTGGAAGTGCTGGCAATGCGGGCAGGTGAAGCTGGCGTATTCGACGACCGTCACCGGCGCGTCGGGGCTGCCCATCACCATGTCGGGGATGGTGATCGCGGCTTCCTGCGCCAGGGCCATGCCCGGCAGGGCAGCCGCGGCGGCAAGCGCGAAGGCGGAGGTCATCAGGGTTCTGCGGCGCATCATGCGTCAGCCTTTCTGTGTGGAATTCTTCTTCAGGACATTCGCCGCCAGCAGCGCCAGCGCATCGCGCAGGCTCTCGTCAGCGACGCCGCCCGACAGGCCGCGGGCCTTTTCGGTCAGGGCGGGGTCGGCGGGTTTCGGGGCGGGCCTGGCGGAAAAGGGCGTCTGGCCTTCCGCAAAGCCCGAGGGGGCCGTCTGCGTGATCTGGATGCGCGACACGGCGCTGTAGCCGTAGCAGGCATTCACACGCTCGCGCAGCTTCGGCTCCTGCATCTGCAGGACGGGCGCATTGGCCCCGGTGGTCAGCACCGTCAGCGTGGCACCGATGCCGTCGCGCGGATAGCTGACCTTGACGGGGCGTGCGATGGCGGCAAGCTCGGAGCCCACGATCTCGTCCCAGTGGGTCAGCACCCGCGACACGGCAAAGCCGCGGGATTCGCCGGCGACGCGGACCGGATCGCGCATCAGCGAGAAGGCGGGCTGAAAGCCGCGCATCCTGCGTTCGCCATGATCCGAGGCTTTTGCCACCGCCGGGGCCTTTCCTGCATCCGCTTTGTCTGTCATCGCGTAATCTAGGCCTCAGGCTGCCGCAAGTGAACGGCGATTGACAGGGCCGACGGTCGGGAAGGGCCATAAAGATTGCGTGACGGCGCTGAAATGCCGGGCGGGGTGCCCGGGCTTCTGCTGGGCTGGTACGACCGCAATGCGCGGGTCATGCCCTGGCGCGTCGGCCCGGCCGACCGCGCGGCAGGGGCGCGCCCCGACCCCTACCGCGTCTGGCTGTCCGAGGTGATGCTGCAGCAGACGACCGTGGCCGCGGTGCGCGACTATTTCCGGCGCTTCACCGGCCGCTGGCCGGATGTGGCCGCGCTGGCCGCCGCGCGGGACGAGGAGGTGATGGCCGAATGGGCGGGGCTTGGCTACTACGCCCGCGCCCGCAACCTGCTGAAATGCGCCCGCGCCGTCGTGGCCGATCACGGCGGGGTCTTCCCCGACACCGCTGCGGGAATGCGCGCCCTGCCCGGCATCGGCCCCTACACCGCTGCCGCCATCGCCGCCATCGCCTTCGACCGGGCCGAGACGGTGGTGGACGGCAACGTGGAGCGGGTGATGGCCCGGCTGCATGCGGTGGAAACGCCCCTGCCCAGGGCCAAGGCAGAGCTGACCCGCCTGGCCGCTGGCCACACGCCCCCGCACCGCCCCGGAGACTACGCACAGGCGGTGATGGACCTGGGGGCCACGATCTGCACCCCGAAAAGCCCCGCCTGCGGGATCTGCCCGCTTTCCGGTCTCTGTGCCGCCCGCCGCTCTGGCATCGCCGCCGACCTGCCGCGCAAGCTGCCCCGGGCCGCGAAGCCCCTGCGGCGGGGCATTGCCTACGTCGTCCAGCGCGCGGACGGCGCGGTCCTGCTGGAGCGCCGCCCCGACCGGGGCCTGCTGGGCGGGATGCTGGGCTTTCCCGGCACCGACTGGTCGGAGGCGCCCGAGGCCGCGCCGCCCTGTGACGCCGACTGGGCGCGGGCGGTCACGACGGTGCGCCATGTCTTCACCCATTTCGAGCTGCACCTGACGGTCGAGACGGCGCGCGTTCCCCTGTCCGTCGAACCCCGGCGCGGGCAATTCCTGCCGCGCGCCCAGTATCGCCCCGCCGATCTTCCGACCCTGATGCGCAAGGTGCATGACGCCGCGTCGCGGCACCTTCAGGACGATTGAGCCGAAGCGCGCCCGGTCTTAGTCTGCCCGCCATGGAACACCGCCCGACCTTCCCGCCCGCCCTGCCCTTCTGGCTTTCGGTCCTGATCCTGCCGCTTCAGGCCATCGGCCTGACCTGGGGCGGCTGGACCGTGCTGCTGGTCCCGGCCTATGGCTTCGTGCTGACCTCGCTGCTCGATGCGCTGATGGGGCACGAGACGGGCAACCCCGACCCCGAAACCCCGGTCGCGGCGCTGTTCTGGCACCGGCTGGTCACGCTGATCTGGTTCCCGGTGCAGGCCGTCGCGATCTATGGCTCGATCTGGTGGATCACCCGGTCCGACCATCTGGGGGTGCTGGAATCCCTGATCCTGATGTTCGGCGTCGCGATCATCTCGGGCGGGATCGGCATCGTCTATGCGCATGAGCTGATGCACCAGAAGACCAAGCTGGAACGCTGGCTGGCCGACCTGATGATGGCCACCGTGCTCTACAGCCATTTCCGCACCGAACACATTCTGGTGCATCACCGCTATGTCGGCACGCCCCGCGATGCGGTCTCGGCGCGCTACAACGAGGGGTTCCACCGCTTTTTCTGGCGCGTCCTGACCGAGGGGCCGGGGTCGGCCTGGCGGGCCGAGGTGCAGATGCTGGAGCGCGCCGGGCGCGGGCCGCTGCACCGGTCGAACCCGTTCTGGCGCTATGTGCCCTTGCAGATGGCCGCGGTCTTTCTGGCGCTGGTCATCGGCGGCTGGACCGGACTTGTGCTGTTCCTCGTGCAGGCCTTCCTTGCGGTCTGGCAGCTGGAGCTGGTGGATTATGTCGAACACTACGGCCTGTCGCGCGAAAGCCTGGGCGAGGGGAAATACGAACATGTCCGGCCGCATCATTCCTGGAATGCCGACCACAAGGTGACGAACTGGCTGCTGATTAACCTGCAGCGCCATTCCGACCACCACTACAAGCCCGACCGGCGCTTCCCGCTGTTGCAGACCTATGACGCCGGGGCTGCGCCGCAGCTGCCCTTCGGTTACCCGATGATGACCTCGATGGCGATGGTGCCGCCCCTGTGGCGGCGGGTGATGAACCCGCGGGTGCGGGCCTGGCGCAAGCAGTACTACCCGCATATCACCGACTGGACGGACTATAACCGCGGCAGCCTGCCCCTGCCCAAGGGCGCAAGCTGAACCGTCCTCTCCCGATCCTTCTGCGAAAGCCGCGGCCCGGCCCTATCCGACCGGGGCCCAGATCACATCGTCGATGCGCGGCGCGCCGGTGGCCAGCATGACCAGCCGGTCAAAGCCCAGCGCAATGCCGCTGGCATCGGGCATCTGGCCCAGCGCGGCCAGGAAATCCTCGTCGATCGGGTAGGTCTCGCCGTAGATGCGCTGCTTCTCGGCCATCTCGGCCTGAAACCTCCGGCGCTGTTCGGCGGGGTTCGTCAATTCGCCGAAGCCGTTCGCCAGTTCCACGCCGCAGGCATAGACCTCGAAGCGCTCGGCCTCGCGCGGGTCATCGGGGCAGGTGCGGGCCAGCGCGGCCTCGGGCGCGGGATAGCGGTCGAGGATCGTCATCCGCCCAAGCCCGAGCATCGGCTCGACCCGCGCTACCAGCACCTTGGACAGGATGTCCGACCAGGTGTCGTCGTCGCCCGCGCGGATGCCCGCCTCGGCCGCCGCCCGGCGCAGCCGGGCTGCGTCGGTCGTGCCGTCGGCCCGGATCGTCGCCAACAGGTCGATGCCCGCATGACGGTCGAAGGCCGCCGCCACGCTGAGGCGTTCGGGTTCGGCGAAGGGGTCGCAGGTCAGGTCGCGAAAGCGCAGTTCCCGCACCCCTGCGGCATTGGCGGCAAGGCGGGCAAAGGCCGCAACATCCTGCATCAGAACCGCGTAGCCCTCGCCCGCGCGGTACCATTCCAGCATGGTGAACTCGGGCGAATGCAGGGGCCCGCGCTCGCGGTTGCGCCAGACATGGGCAAAGGCCGCGATCCGGGTCTCGCCAGCGGCAAGCAGCTTCTTCATCGCGAATTCGGGGCTGGTGTGCAGGTACATCCGCCGCGCCAGTCCGTCGTTGCCGATGGCATCGGCGGCAAAGGCGTGCAGATGCGTCTCGTTCCCCGGGCTGACCTGCAGCGCGGCGGGGTCGACCTCGGTAAAGCCGCTGTCCGCCAGCCAGGTGCGGATGGCCGTCTGGATGCGGTTGCGCGCCAGCAGGATCGGCCGCCGGTCGGCATGACGCGACGGCGACCACCAGGACGAGATTTCCGAAGCACGGGTCATGGCCAGAAATCGCTTTCGGTTTGAGATTTCGCGGCAGATGCGCTAGGGGCACCTGTCAATTCCGCGCGGGTCCTAGACTGCGCGCCTCAGAACCGCAAGGAACCGATCCGTGAAAGTCATCGCCTCGTCGCTCCGCAAGGGCAATGTCGTCGAGCTGGAGGGCCGTCTTTATGTCGTGCTCTCGGCCGCCAACTTCCATCCCGGCAAGGGCACGCCGACCACCTCGGTCGACATGCGCCGCATTTCCGACGGGGTGAAGGTGTCGGAACGCTGGAAGACCACCGACCAGGTGGAAAAGGCGACGGTGGACGAACGCGAATACGACTTCCTTTATGAGGACGGCGAAGGGTTTCACTTCATGAACCCGGAAAACTACGACCAGCTCGCGGTCAGCCCCGACGTGATCGGCGACGGCAAGGTCTATCTGCAGGACGGCATGCGCGTCTATCTGCGCACCTTCGAGGGCGCAGCCATCGCGATCGAATTCCCGCAGAAGATCACGGTCGAGATCACCGAGACGGAACCGGTGGTCAAGGGCCAGACGGCCTCGTCCTCCTACAAGCCCGCGATGACCTCGAACGGGCTGCGCGTGATGGTGCCGCCGCATATCGGCGTGGGCACGCGGATCGTCATCAACACCGACGACAACAGCTACGTCGAGCGCGCCAAGGACTGATCGTCCCGCGGCCGCGCAAGAAAAATCCCCGCCGGGTTAACGCCCGGCGGGGCAAGTTTCGTGCCCATGTTGTTGGCCACAGGCACCGGCGGTAACTTGTGAAGGGGCTCAGGCCTCGCCCAGTTCGGACCGGATCTGCTGGCGCAGCACGTCGATCGGCACCAGCCGTCCCTCGCGCTTGAAGTGCCAGTAGGTCCAGCCGTTGCAGGACGGCGCGCTTTCATACGCCGCGCCGACCTGGTGGATCGAACCCTTGATGTCGTGGCCAACCAGCGTGCCGTCGGCACGCACCTTGGCGATCTGGCCGCGGGTGTTGAACAGCTCTTCGCCGGGGCGCAGCATGCCGCGCTCGACCACCTGGCCGAAGGGGATGCGCGGCTCGGCCCGCTTTGAACCCACGGTTTCCAGCGCTTCCCGGTCGAACTTGCGGACCCGAGCGATCCGCGCCTCGGCCGCCTTGCGATAAGCTTCCTCGCGTTCGATCCCGATGAACTCGCGCCCCAGCATCTTGGCCACCGCGCCGGTCGTGCCGGTGCCGAAGAAGGGGTCGAGCACCACGTCGCCGGGATTGGTCGTGGCGACCAGCACCCGGTGCAACAGCGCCTCGGGCTTCTGCGTCGGGTGGGCCTTGTCGCCCGCCTCGTCCTTCAGCCGCTCGTGCCCGGTGCAGAGCGGGATCACCCAGTCCGACCGCATCTGCACGCCGTCGTTCAGCGCCTTCAGCGCGTCGTAGTTGAAGGTGTACTTGCCCGCCTCGGATTTCGACGCCCAGATCAGGGTCTCGTGCGCATTAGTCAGGCGCTTGCCGCGGAAGTTGGGCATCGGGTTCGACTTGCGCCAGACCACGTCGTTCAGGATCCAGTAGCCCTGGTCCTGCAGCGCCGCGCCGACGCGGAAGATGTTGTGATAGGAGCCGATCACCCAGATCGCCCCGTTGGGCTTCAGGATGCGGCGGGCGGCGGCCAGCCAGTCTCGGGTGAACTTGTCGTAGGCGGCGAAACTGCCGAACTGGTCCCAGTGGTCATCGACCGCATCGACCCGGCTGTTGTCGGGGCGATGCAGGTCGCCGCGCAGTTGCAGGTTGTAGGGCGGATCGGCGAAGACAAGGTCCACCGACGCCTCGGGAAGGCTGTTCATGACCTCGATGCAGTCGCCTGCAAGGATCGTGTTCAAGGGTAGCGCCGCGGCCGCCTTGCGCGTCATCATCACTGTCATTTCTGCCCCAACCCGCGGTCAGTTCCGCTGTCGTCACCGGCGTCTTGGTGCGCCGTCGTGTTGGGTCAAAACATGAGTCATGTGTGATTCGCCGTCAAATTCTTTTTTGAATCAAGGGGTTATGGATTTATCTTGATACAAGATGTTGTGGACGGGGCGAAAGGAACGTCTATGCAGTGGGGTTACACCCAGCTTTTCGAGGGCCGACAGGTGATCGGCCGTCGGGTAGCCTGCATTCCTCTCCCAGCCGTAGCCGGGGTACTGTTGCGCCAAATCCACCATGATCCGGTCGCGCGTGACCTTGGCCACGATCGAGGCCGCGGCGACCGAATAGACCTTGCCGTCGCCCTTGACCACGGCCTGGGCCGGGATCGTCAGGCCGCGCGGCAGAAGATGGCCGTCGACCAGCGCAAAGTCGGCGGGCGCGGCCAGACCCGCCAGCGCGCGCAGCATGGCAAGGTGGCTGGCCCGCAGGATGTTGATGCTGTCGATTTCGGCCGGGCTCGCCTCGCCCACCGCGACATCGGCCTGCGCAAGGATCCGGTCGTAGAGACGGCGGCGCTGCAGCGCGGTCAGCGCCTTTGAATCGTTCAGCCCTGCCGGAATATGCGCCGGGTCAAGCCGGACCGCCGCCGCCACCACCGGCCCGCAGAGGCAGCCGCGCCCGGCCTCGTCCAGCCCGGCGACACAGGCATGCCCTGCGGCAAAGGCCGCTTCCTCGTGGCTGAAGTCGGGTCCGGATGGCGGGGCGGGCATGGGCACAGTCTGCTGGAAAGCCGCGCGCCGCGCCACCACCCGCAGAAAAAAAGGGGCGGATGCCGCCTCTGGCACCCGCCCGAAGTCCGGACGCGGAAAACAAGGGGTGAAACCGCGTCCCCTGCTCGATCGGAGCGCCGCCGTCAGCGGCGCGCCGGTTCGATCCTGTAGCCCCGGCCTTCAAGGCAGGTGGGGCCGTAGACGGTGCGCACCCCGGACGAGGTGCGGATATCGAAGGCGCAGGCCGAAGGCAGGCCGCGGGTAAAGCCGAACTCGGCCAGGCAGGACTTGGACAGCACCCGGTGCAGGCCCGCGCCGCTGCGCACGTCGAAGAGGCACGCGCCCGGCAGCTTCTTGGGCCCCGGCACGGGCGGCGGGTTGCCATGGGGCGGCTTCGGGTGGCCGTCGTCGTTGTCGTTCAGCACGGCCGCGGCAAGACCGAGGCCGAGAAGGATGGCCAGAAGCTGCGAGCGGTCGTCCGCGGCGGCGGCGGGTGTGGGCGAGACCGTCGCGGTCAGCATCGCGGCGGCAGTCACGAGCGGGATCAGTCTGCGGGTCATGGCGTTTGCTCCTGTGCGGGATGCCGCCCGGCCTTTCGTGCCGTGCCCTGGCGAGGGAACCGGCCCGGGCAGCGCCGGCTGCATCCGATGGGACCGACATGGGGCCGACCCCGGCAAAAGGGCAATAACGCCGCCCCGCTAGGGGATAACCGGCCCGGCGCGGCGCGCCTGTTATTGAATATCGGGGCGGCTTCGCGCAGGTATTTCGGCATGAAACACGCCATTGCCCCCCTTGCCCTGATCGCGGCCCTTGTCTTGGCAGCCCCGGCGCAGGCCGACTGCTATGCCGACTACAAGGCCAAGCGCGACCAGAAGCCGCTGAAGCTGCACTATGGTGTGGCCCAGATCCCCGAAGGCGCCTGCGGGGGGATTTCCGCCGCAGCCGAGGTGCTTGCGCCGCGTCTGGCACAGGAAGGCTGGACGCTTCTGAATATCCTGTCCATCTTCGGCCCGGAAGGTCTGGACCAGAGGAAAGACAGTGCCGGAAAATTCTTCCTCCGCTACTGAGGTTCTGCGCTCGGGCAGCCGGGTCGTCGTCTGGGGCATCGCTGCGATCGTGGCGATCCTGCTGGCGGCGGCGGTGCTGCTGTTCCTGAATCTGCCCGACGCCAATGCCTTCAACGCCCGGGTCGAGCGCATCTTCGTGGAAAACGACGCCCTGACCGGCTCGGGCGAGATCAAGCTGCTGGAAATCCTTGCCCAGTCCGGCACCGCATTCTCCGAGGTGCTGACCAGCTACCGCATGGTGATCTTCGTGCTGCTGGTGTTCTCGACCGCGTTGCTGGTCGCGGCGCTGG
>JBJOQI010000387.1:0-15373 GCA_046050045.1 Pseudomonadota bacterium
CCCGATGATTTCATCCATCGAGCGTGCGCCGATGCTGGCCAGCAGCTCCCGCACTTCCTGCGCATAGAAGGTGATCAGGTTCACCACCTTGTCCGCCGTGCCGGTGAACTTGGCCCGCAGGTCGGGGTTCTGCGTGCAGACGCCGACCGGGCAGGTGTTGCTCTGGCACTGGCGCACCATGATGCAGCCCATCGCGATCAGCGCGGCGGTGCCGATGCCGTATTCCTCGGCCCCCATCATGGCGGCGATGACGATGTCGCGGCCGGTGCGCAGACCGCCATCGGTGCGCAGCGTGATGCGTTCGCGCAACTTGTTCATCGCCAGCACCTGATGCGCCTCGGTCAGGCCCATTTCCCAGGGCAGGCCCGCATACTTGATCCAGGTCGCGGGCGAGGCGCCCGTGCCGCCGTTGTGGCCCGAGATCAGGATCACGTCGGCCTTGGCCTTGGCCACGCCCGCAGCAATAGTGCCGACGCCCGAGGACGATACCAGCTTGACCGTCACCTTGGCGCGCGGGTTGATCTGCTTGAGGTCATAGATCAGCTGCGCAAGGTCTTCGATCGAGTAGATGTCGTGGTGCGGCGGCGGCGAGATCAGCGTCACACCCGGCGTCGAATGGCGCAGCCGCGCGATCAGCTTGGTGACCTTGATCCCCGGAAGCTGGCCGCCCTCGCCGGGCTTGGCACCCTGGGCGACCTTGATTTCCAGCTCCTCGCAGGCGTTGAGGTATTCCGCCGTCACGCCGAACCGGCCCGAGGCCACCTGCTTGATCTTGGCCGAGGGGTTGTCGCCGTTGGCCTCGGGCAGGAAATGCGCCGGATCCTCGCCGCCCTCGCCGCTGTCCGACTTTGCCCCGATGCGGTTCATCGCGACGTTCAGCGTCTTGTGCGCCTCGGGGCTGAGTGCCCCCAGCGACATGCCGGGCGTCACGAACCGCTTGCGGATCGAGGTGATGCTTTCCACCTCTTCGATCGGCACGGGCTTGCCCAGCGCCTTGATGTCCAGAAGGTCGCGGATATGGATCGGCGGGTTCGCCCGCATCGCGGCCGAATACTGCTTCCACAGGTCATAGGAGGCGCGGTCGCAGGCCGATTGCAGCATATGCATCGTCTGGGCTTCCCAGGCGTGCTTCTCGCCCGAGCGGCGCGCCTTGTAGAAGCCGCCGATCGGCAGGACGTCGGTGCCGGATTTCCAGCCACGGGCGTGAATCTCTTCGCTTTCCTGCTGCAGGCCGTTCAGGCCGATGCCCGAAATGCGGCTCTGCATGCCGGGGAAGTATTCCGCCACCAGCGCGCGCGACAGGCCCACGGCCTCGAAGTTCAGCCCGCCCCGGTAGGACGAGATGACCGAAATGCCCATCTTCGACATGATCTTCAGCAGGCCCGCATCGATCGCGTCGCGGTAGCGGCGCATGGCGTCGACAAGGCTGCCCTCGATCAGGCCGCGGCGGATGCGGTCGGCGATGGAATCCTGCGCCAGATAGGCGTTCACCGTCGTCGCGCCGCAACCGATCAGGACCGCGAAGTAATGCGGGTCGATGCATTCGGCCGAGCGCACGTTGACCGAGGTGAAGGTCCTGAGGCCTTTGCGCGTCAGCCAGGAATGCACCGCCGAGGTCGCAAGGATCATCGGCATCGCGACCTTGTCCTGATCCTGATGCTGGTCGGTCAGCACGATGTGACCGGCACCCGAGCGCACGGCATCCTCGGCCTCGGAGCGGATGCGTTCCAGCGCCTGGCGCAGGGCATCGGGACCGGGGGCAAAGGTGCAGTCGATGAAGGCGACCGACCCGCCGAACTGACGCACCATTGCGTCGAACTCGGCGTTGGCGATGAACGGGCTTTCCAGCACGAGGATTTCGGTCTGCGACGAGTTTTCGTCGAGCACGTTCTTGAGGTTGCCGAAGCGGGTCTTGAGGCTCATCACCCGCGCTTCGCGCAAGCTGTCGATGGGCGGGTTGGTGACCTGGCTGAAGTTCTGGCGGAAGTAGTGCGACAGGGGACGATAGACGTTCGACAGCACCGCGGCGGGCGTGTCGTCGCCCATCGAGGCGATCATTTCCTTGCCGTCCTCGGCCATAGGGGCAAGGACCTGCTCCAGTTCCTCGATCGTGTAGCCCGCAGCGATCTGGCGGCGGCGCAGCTCGGCCCCCTCGAACATCGCGTGTTCGGGCACGTCGCGCAGGATCGAGTTCAGCTCGACCACCTTCTCGATCCAGTCGGCATAGGGCTGCGAGGCGGCCAGCCGGTCCTTGATCTCGCGGTCGTGGTAGAGCTTGCCCTCGGCCATGTCGACGGCGATCATCTGCCCCGGCCCGAGCGCACCCTTTTCGCGCACGACGGTTTCATCGACTGGCACCATGCCGGCCTCGGACCCCGCGATCAGCATGCCGTCGCCGGTGATGACATAGCGCAGCGGGCGCAGCCCGTTGCGGTCAAGCCCGCCGCAGACCCAGCGGCCATCGGTCATGGCCAGAGCGGCGGGGCCGTCCCAGGGTTCCATCACGGCGTTGCAATAGGCATACATGTCGGCCCAGGGCCTGGGCATGTCCGTCGTGGACTTGGACCAGGCCTCGGGGACCAGCATGGTCTTGGCCATGGGGGCCGAGCGGCCGGCGCGGACCAGAACCTCGAACACCGAATCGAGCGCGCCTGAATCCGACGTGCCGGCCGGGATGATCGGCTTGATGTCTTCGGCGGCATCGCCAAAGGTGCCCGACGCCATGCGGATTTCGTGGCTGCGCATCCAGTTCACGTTGCCCTTCAGCGTGTTGATCTCGCCGTTGTGGGCCAGCATGCGGAAGGGCTGGGCCAGCGCCCATTGCGGGAAGGTGTTCGTCGAATAGCGCTGGTGATAGATCGCGAAGGCGGACTCGAAGCGTTCGTCCATCAGGTCGGGATAGAAGACCGCAACCTGTTCGGCCAGCATCATGCCCTTGTAAATGATCGACCGGCACGACAGCGACGCGAAGTAGAGCCCCGGGATCTGCGCGGCCAGCGCCGCCTTCTCGATCCGGCGGCGGATCACGTAAAGCTCGCGCTCGAAGGTCTCGTGGTCGAGTCCCTTGGCGTCCTTGATCAGGATCTGTTCGATCTCGGGCCGCGTGGCGTTGGCCTTTTCTCCCAGGACCTCGGTGTTCACCGGAACGTGGCGCCAGCCGTAGATGTAGTGGCCCATGCGCAGCACTTCGGTTTCCACGATCGTGCGGCAACGCTCCTGCGCGCCGAAGTCGGTGCGTGGCAGGAAGACCTGGCCCACGGCGAGCAGCGCCTTGGTGTCGGGGTCGTGGCCGGTGCGCCGGACCTGGTCGTAGAAGAACTTGGCCGGAATCTGGACGTGGATGCCCGCGCCGTCACCGGTCTTGCCATCGGCATCGACCGCGCCGCGGTGCCAGACGGCCTTCAGCGCCTCGATCCCGTTTTCAACGACCTTGCGGCTGGGCTGGCCATTCAGCGCCACGACAAGGCCCACGCCGCACGAGGAATGTTCGTCCTCGGCCTTGTAGAGGCTGTGGGCGTCCATCCAGGCGCGGCGGGCTTCTTCTTCGGCGACCCAATTTGCGGTGTAATCGGTCATCTTGCGATCTCCTTGAGAAGAAGTCCCGCGGGAAGGCGGGCCGTGTCTGGGTGAAGCTGCGCCGTCACCACGTCGCAGTCATATTTCGGATCGGCGGACAGGAAACCCTTGTCGCCGGGGAAGGCGAACTCGACTGGCGAGTCGATGCTGTCGACCTTGTCGCCGAAGCTGTTTTCAAAGGACTCGCGGTCGGAAAAGAAGATCCGCCAGTCCTCGCTGACGAACTGCTGGCCGGCGCGGCGCCAGAGGAAGCTGCCGTCGGGGCTTTCGGCCGTCAGCTCGAACCGCGTGCGCGACAGTAGGACGCCGTCGATGGTCGCCTTTTCGCCCGTCAGCTGGTCGAACCCCCGATACCGCACCGTTTCACCGTCGCTGCTGGTGGTGGTGAAGTCGAAGTCGTCGCGGCCCGCGCGCAAGAGGTTCGAGAAGCTCGCCGGGTCGGCCTCGCTGTCGATGCGGTCGGTCACGCCGCCGATCAGGTCGACGCTTTCGATCCACCGCGTCTCGCTGTCGATTTTCGAGGCAAAATGCGCGCCCTCGCCGTCGATGTAGACGGCCCATTGCTCGCCCGCCGGGTCGCCCGTGCAGGTATAGTGCTGGCTGACCTGGCAGTTGCGCAGTTGCACCGTCGCATAGGCCGTGCAGCCCTGCGGCACCTGGAAGCTGGCGGCAAAGACAGTGCCGCCCGTGCCCAGGACGAGCGCGGTCAGGACGGAACGGATCAGGGCCTTGCGGACCGGCATGGCTTTGTCCTTCGCATCGCCCCATGCGGGGCCGGGTTCATTCCGCCGCGACGGCAGCGGACTGGTTCAGGTAGGTCAGCATCGCCTCGGCGGCCTCGCGCCCGTCGCGGATCGCCCAGACGACAAGCGAGGCGCCGCGCACGATGTCGCCCACGGCATAGACGCCCGGCAGGCTGGTCGCATGGGTCTGGAAGCTGGCCTTGATCGTGCCCCAGCGGGTCACTTCCAGCCCGTCGACCCCCCATAGCCTGGGCAGGTCCTCGGGCTCGAAGCCCAGCGCCTTGATGACAAGATCTGCGCCCTCGACATAGTCGGCGCCTTCGATCAGTTCGGGCGACTGGCGCCCGGTGGCATCCGGCGCGCCAAGGCGCATCCGCTGGACCATGACGCCCTCGACATGATCGCCGCCGGTGAAACCGCGCGGGGCCGAGAGCCAGACGAACTCGACGCCCTCTTCCTCGGCGTTCTGCACCTCGCGCTGCGAGCCGGGCATGTTGGCGCGGTCGCGGCGATAGAGGCACTTCACGCTTGTCGCGCCCTGGCGGATCGCGGTGCGCACGCAGTCCATCGCCGTGTCGCCGCCGCCAATGACGACGACGCGCTTGCCCTCGGCGTTCAGTTCGCCCGACTCGAACTCTGGCACCTCGTCGCCGAAGCTCTTGCGGTTCGAGGCAGTCAGGTAGTCGATCGCGCGGACGATGCCCTGCGCGCCCGAACCGGGGCCGGTCAGCTCGCGCGTCTTGTAGACGCCGGTGGCGATCAGCACGGCGTCATGCTTGCCGCGGATCGCGTCGAACGAGAGGTCGACACCGACGTTGCAATTCAGCACGAACTGGACGCCGCCCTGTTCAAGCTGCTGGATGCGGGCCATGACCACGTCCTTTTCCAGCTTGAAGCCGGGAATGCCGTAGGTCAGCAGGCCGCCCGCACGGTCATAGCGGTCGTAGACCGTGACCTGGATGCCCGCCCGGCGCAGCAGGTCGGCTGCGGCAAGGCCGCCGGGGCCCGCGCCGATGATGCCGACGCTTTCGGTGCGCTCGACCGCGGGCTTGATCGGCTTGACCCAGCCCATGTCCCAGGCGGTGTCGGTCAGGAACTTTTCGACCGAGCCGATGGTCACGGTGCCGTGGCCCGACTGCTCGATCACGCAGTTGCCTTCGCAGAGCCGGTCCTGCGGGCAGATGCGGCCGCAGATTTCCGGGAAGGTGTTGGTGGCCTGGCTGAGTTCATAGGCCTCTTGCAGGCGGCCTTCGGCGGTCAGGCGCAGCCAGTCGGGGATATTGTTCGAGAGCGGGCAATGCGCCTGGCAATAGGGCACGCCGCACTGGCTGCAGCGGCCGGCCTGTTCCTCGGCCTTGGCCTCGGCGTATTCCTTGTAGATCTCGTTGAAATCGTGGGACCGCACATTGGCCGCGCGTTTTTCGGGCGTCTCTTTCGACACCGTCACGAACGTAAGCATCTTCTGCTTGGCCATAGCTGCGTTTCCCTTATCCGTTGCCCGGGCGCGCATGGATACTCTGCACCGGGCCGGAATAAAAGTCAGCATGTATTACCTAATTCTGGAAAAATCGCAGCCCGAACACCCGGGAAGACGAAATTCTCGCGAAATTAGGTCAGCGATACTTACTTACCGCCTAGTAACCCAAGCCCAGCGCGACCAAAGCGAGGCCCCCGACGATGATTCGCCACCAGCCGAACAGTGCGAATCCGTGGGTGCTGACGTAGCCAAGCAGCCATTTCACCACAACGATGGCCGCAAGGAAGGCCATGCCGAAGCCGATGGCGATGTCCCAGTAGGCCGACAGGTCAAGCACGTCGCGGTTCTTCCACAGGTCATAGCTGAAGGCCGCTGCCATGGTTGGGATCGACAGGAAAAAACTGAACTCTGCCGCCGCGCGCTTGTTCGCACCCATCAGCAGCGCGCCGACGATGGTCGCGCCGGACCGCGAGACGCCGGGGATCATCGCCAGGCACTGGATGAAGCCGATCGCCAGCGCCATCGGCAGCGGGAAGCGGTCGGCATCGGTGTGGCGGGGGCGAAGCGGCAGGCGGTCGACGATCAGGAGGATTACGCCGCCCACCACCAGCATGCTGGCGATCAGGCGCGGGCTTTCGAACAGGACGGTCTTGATCGTGTCATGCGCCAGCACGCCGATCACCACAGCGGGCAGAAAGGCCAGCAGCACCGACTCCGCGAACCGCCGGGCCTGCGGATCGGACGGCAGGGCGGCGATGGTGCCGACGATCTTGCCGAAATAGATGCCCATGATGGCCAGGATCGCGCCCAGCTGGATCACCACCTCGAAGGTCTTGCCCGCGCTGTCGAAGCCAAGGAAATGCCCGGCGAGCAGGATGTGACCGGTCGAGGAAACCGGGATGAACTCGGTCAACCCTTCAAGCAGCCCAAGGACCGCTGCAACGAACGTCTGATCTGACATGACTTGATCCCTGCGCTAGCCGATCCTGCGGTCGGCAGCACCCGTGTACTCAGGCATAGGCGCTGAGGTCCACCCGTCCGCGCATCAATTCCGACAGGCGGCGGTTGCTTTGCGTGAAATGGCCACGGAACCTTGTCTCGACATAGGCCGAGACCGGCTGATAGCGCGCAAGGATGCGCTCGATCACGGGGCGCTTGAGAACATATCCGGCCGCACGGTACAGCCCGTTCGGCGTCTGCCCGAGCGCGATGATCGGGTTGGGATTGAGCGTCGACGACTGAACATGGTTGATCCGACGCAAGACCGGCACGGCGTATTCCGGATAGCTTTTGGCATGAACGCGCTGATCGCGCTCTTCCAAGCCCGAGAACTGAGTATTGTCGCTGAAGATCGCGATCTCGGCAGCGGCGGCCGACATGTCGGTCTTGAGGCTTTCCTGCGTCGTCACATGCACCGCGTCCGGACCGAAGAGGTTCTGATAATGCGCGACCAGCAGGTCATATTCGAAATGCTCGGGACGGAAGGCATAATAGGCAATATCCGTCTCGCCCTCGAAGAACTGCTTAGGCGTCATGGTGCCGCCACGCAAAAGGTACTGCATGTAGATCGAGACGAGCGCCTTGTTCTGCGCGCGGATCGACAGAAGGATCCGGGCATTCGGCGCGACGGTCTTCAGCCGCTCGGCATAAACGTCGCTTTCCAGTCCGCCGTAGAAGGGATGGCCGGTCAGGATTTCCGACGAGATCACGGGAACGACGGCGTTCGACAGCGTGCGCAGGCTGGCATCGATATGCTCGCGCATCGGCCTGGGCGAAAAGCGAAGCCCGTGCGGCGCAACGATCATCTCGTTCACATGGTCATGGCTGGCAATCTGCTGGTAGCCATACTTCGGCACAAACAGAAGCTTCTGCATCCAAGTGGTTGCAGTCTTGTGATAGCCGACATGCAATAGAAGTGACGCGGACAAGCGCGACCCCACACTAAAAATAACACTCCACCATCGGCAAGAATTCGCCTTTCCCGGCCTTGCGTCAAGCGGTTCGACGGAAGTTTGCCCAACAAAGGGTGATTTGACCGGGGTCGCGACCGGATTGCAGGCACGAACTGCCCGCCCGGCAGGCTTTGCCGGAAAAGCGGAAACAATGTCCGGTCAGGGAACCGCCCTTTCGGCGGGAATCAGGCCGAGCCGCGCAGGTTCTTGGCCGAGGCCTTGATGGCGTCGTATTGCCCCGAGGGACGGAACCGCCAGAGATACTCTGGCAGGACCGCCTCCATCGCGGTGGGCGTGATTCCAAGGTCGCGCAGACCCCTTGCACCGGCAGCCACCAAATTGTCCTGGGCCAGGCTGCGGACCTGGTCCGAAGTCAGGATCGTGTTGGTGAACAGCCCGAGGGTCACGGCCTGCAGAACATCAAGTGCGCCGGCCATGATCCGGGCCACGAAGAAGGGCAGCCCGAGAACCAGGCGCCGCCGCTGGATCACGCCAAGCATCCGCCCCATCAGGTCACGGAAGCTTTCCACGTCTGGCCCGCCCAGCTCGTAGGTGCCGGCGGTAGCGGTGCCGGTCAGGGCGGCGGCGGCCGCGGCGGCGACATCCTCGACATGAACCGGCTGGAATTTTGTTGCCGCGCCGACAACAGGCAGAACCGGGCCTAGCCGCGACATTCCGGCAAAGCGGTTGAAGAACTTGTCCTCGGGTCCGAAGATGATCGACGGGCGCAGGATCACGGCTGCCGGAAACGCTGCAAGGACCGCCGCCTCGCCCGCTGCCTTCGACCGGGCATAGAGGCTCGCGCCCTCGGCGTCGGCACCGATCGCCGAGACATGCACCAGCGACCCGGCACCCTGTTCGGCCGCAATCCGTGCAATCCGCCCGGCTCCGAGGTGCTGGACGGCGTCAAAGTTGTTCCTGCCGCCCTTTGCGAAGGTTCCAACGCAATTGACCACGGCGCTTGCGCCGGCCATTGCCGAGCGGACGCTGGCGTCGTCGCGGATGTTGCAGAAGACCGGCTCGACCTGACCGACGACGCCATAGGTCTTGACGAACAGGGCCTCGTTCGGGCGCCGCACTGCCACGCGCACGCGCCAGCCACGCCGCGCCATGTCGCGCGCGATGTACCGGCCAAGGAAACCCGAACCGCCGTAGATGGTGACAAGGTTCGACATCGGCAGTGCCTCCGGAGCGTTCTTCGATCGGCTCCTGATTACCGGCTGACCTGTCGCGCCACAAGTCGCAATGGGCCTGACAGAAATCGCCGCGAACACCGTTGACACGCCCTGCGGGCTCCCTTACATCGCGGCCTCACGACATCAGCCCAGATGGCGGAATTGGTAGACGCGCTGGTTTCAGGTACCAGTGCCGCAAGGCGTGGAGGTTCGAGTCCTCTTCTGGGCACCAGACCCCTCCGCCAATTGAGGGGTCGACATGGCTATCCACATACATCGCAACGATCTTCCGGACGGACTGGCCCTTGGTCCGGTCGTGGCCATCGACACCGAGACCATGGGTCTCGACCCGCGGCGCGACCGGCTGTGCCTGGTCCAGCTGTCCTCGGGCGATGGCAACGCCCATCTGGTGCAGATCGGGCGCGGGCAGAGGGAAGCCCCCAATCTTGTGCGGCTGCTCGGCGACGCCAGCGTGCTGAAACTGTTCCACTTCGGCCGATTTGACATCGCGATGCTGAAGCGGGCCTTCGGCGTCACGACGGCGCCGGTCTACTGCACCAAGATCGCCTCGAAACTCGTGCGCACCTTCACCGACCGCCACGGCCTGAAATACCTGCTGATGGATCTGGCGGGGGTGGATATCTCGAAACAGCAGCAGACCTCGGACTGGGGCGCGGCGACGCTGACCGAGGCCCAGGCGGAATACGCGGCGTCTGACGTCCTTCACCTGCACCGCCTCAAGGCCGAGCTTGATGCGCGGCTGGAGCGCGAAGGCCGGACCGCACTCGCGCAGGCGTGCTTTGACTTTCTGCCTGCCCGCGCGGAACTGGACCTGATGGGCTGGGGCGACGAGACCGATATCTACAGGCACTGACATGGACGACGCCGAAAACATCCTCGCAACGGCAAGGCGGGTCATCGACGTCGAGGCGCGCGGCCTGGCCGCGCTGTCGGCGGCGCTTGGCGACACGGTTGCGCGCGCGACCGAGGTGATTCTGCGGGCGCGCGGCAGGGTTGTCGTCTCCGGGATGGGCAAGTCCGGCCATATCGGCCGGAAGATTGCCGCGACCTTCGCCTCGACCGGCACGCCCGCGCAATATGTCCACCCGGCCGAGGCCAGCCACGGCGACCTCGGGATGGTCACGTCCGATGACGTGCTGATCGTGCTGTCGAATTCGGGCGAGACATCGGAGCTGTCCGACATCATCGCCTATTCCAAGCGCTTCTCGATCCCGCTGATCGGGGTTGCCTCGCGCCCGGGATCGACCCTTCTGCGCCAGGCCGACGTGGCCATCGTCCTGCCCGAGGCCGAAGAGGCCTGCGGCACCGGCATCGTGCCGACGACGTCGACGACCATGATGCTGGCGCTCGGCGACGCGCTGGCGGTCGTGCTGATGGAGCGCCGCGACTTCACGCCCGAGCATTTCCGCGACTTCCACCCCGGAGGCCGGCTGGGCGCGAAGCTGGCGAGGGTCCGGGACCTGATGCACGGCGGCGACGCCATTCCGCTGATTGGGGCCGACCGCCCGATGGGCGAGGCCCTGCTGACCATCAGCCAGAAAGGCTTCGGCGTGGTTGGCGTGACGGACGGGGATGGACGGCTTGTCGGGATCATCACCGACGGCGACCTGCGCCGGCACATGGCGGGGCTGCTCGACATGGTGACGGGCGAGGTGATGACCCCGGCCCCGCGCACAATCGCGCCTGACGCGCTTGCCGGGGCAGCCCTGGCCCAGATGAACGGGCGCAAGATCACCTGCCTTTTCGTCGTCGACCCGGATGGCAACGGACACACCGAAGGGATCCTGCACATCCACGACTGCATCCGCGCCGGCGTGGTCTGATCCGGTGGCAGGCCGCGACAACATCCACTCTCGGATTGTCTTCTGGCTGAAGCTCGCGCTGCCGCTGGCGGGGCTTGCGATCCTGTCGTCGCTTTTCCTGCTCGCCCGCTCGAACGACCCGGACCGGATCGGCCTTGCCCCCGACCCCGGGGTCGAGGAACGGGCGGAATCGCAAAGCCTCGGCAAGCCTGTCGTGACGGGCGTGACCAAGGACGGAGCGGCGCTGACGGTTGTAGCCGAAAAGGCGCTGCCGGGGCTTGGTGACGCACCGGCGACGGCCGATCGCATCACAGCGACCTATGAGCGCAAGGACGGTTTCCGCGCCGATCTGAGCGCGAATGGCGGCGTGTTCGACAAGGCCCAGCAGAACCTGACGCTGAACGGCTCGGTCCATGTCACGCTGTCGAACGGGATGACGCTGGATACCGAGACGCTTCTTGCCTCGATGACCGAAAGCAGACTCGAATCGAAGGTGCCCGTCGCCGTGACCGCGCCCTATGGGCGAATCGATGCCGGCGGGATGCTTTACCAGCAATCGGGTGCCGACATCGGCGAGGTTCTGGTTTTCAACGGCGGCGTCCGGCTGATATACGAACCGAAAGCCCGGGAATAGGCCATGAAGTTCGCAGACGTTTCCTTTGCCCTTGTTCTTGCGGCCAGCCTGGCGGGCGCAGCATTGGCCCAATCCGACGGAGCCGAGGTCAAGGTCGAAGGCCTGCGCGCCGACCCGACCCAGCCGGTCGAGGTCACGTCCGAGACCCTGACGGTGGACCAGACCGGCGGAACGGCCGTTTTTCAGGGCAATGTCGTGGTCATTCAGGGCGACATGAAGATGACCGCGCCCGAAGTGACCGTGCATTACGACAAGAAGGACCAGTCGACCATCGAGCGCATCACGGCGACGGGCGGGGTGACGCTGGTCAGCCCCGACAGCGCGGCCGAGGCGCGCGACGCTGTCTACACCATCGAAACCGGCGTTGTCGTGATGACCGGCGCGGTTCTTCTGAACCAGGGACCAAGCACGATGTCGGGCGAAAAGCTGACCGTCGATCTCGACGACGGGACAGGCCGGATGGAAGGCGGGGTCAAGACCGTTCTCATGCCGAAAGGCAAGAAGAAGGAATGACCGCAGCGCCGCACCTCAGCCTGACCGAAGGGTCGTCGGGCCTGAAGATCAGCAGGCTCCGCAAGAGTTACCGGCGCAGGCCGGTGATCCGCGACGTCTCGATCAGCCTGGATCGTGGCGAGGTGGTTGCGCTGCTTGGCCCGAACGGGTCGGGCAAGACGACCTGCTTTTACTGCGTCGCCGGTCTGATCATGCCCGACGGCGGGCAGGTCTCGATCGACGGGCGCGATGTGACGGGTCTGCCGATGTACCGCCGCGCCCGGATGGGGATCGGCTATCTGCCGCAGGAAGTGTCGATCTTTCGCGGCCTGTCGGTCGAGGACAATATCCGCGCTGTCCTGGAGATCACCGTTCCCGACCGCCACAAGCGGCGCGAACGGCTGGAGGAGTTGCTTGGCGATTTCTCGATCGAGCATCTGCGCCGTGCCTCGGCCCTGTCGCTTTCGGGTGGCGAGCGCCGCAGGGTCGAGATCGCGCGCTGCCTTGCCGCCGACCCGAAGTACCTTCTGCTCGACGAGCCATTCGCCGGCGTCGACCCGATTTCCGTCGGCGATATCCGAAACCTCGTCCACGACCTCAAGGCCCGCGGCATTGGCGTCCTCATCACTGACCACAACGTGCGCGAGACGCTCGATATCGTCGACCGGGCCTATATCCTGCACGATGGCGTCGTGCTGATGAGCGGCACGGCCGCGGACGTCGTGCGCGACGAAAACGTGCGCCGCGTCTATCTGGGCCAGAACTTCAGGATTTCCTGACCGGGAGCGGTGGTGGCACAGTCCAGGCTCCGGCTCTCGCAGAACCAGAAGCTCGGCCTGACGCCGGCCATGCGAAAGTCTCTTGCGATCCTGCAGGCTTCGGCGACAGCTCTCGACGACATCGTCCGCGCCGAGGCCGAGGCAAACCCCTTTCTCGACCTGGCCGGCCCAGCGCTGCCAGCGTCGTCGCGGAGCGGGATCGCGGGCGAGATACTCGCCGTGGCCGAGGGTCTGTACCACTCGCTCGCGCGGCAGATCATGGCCTCGCGCGCCGGGGAAGAGGTCGTTGCCGCCGCACTGGTCCTGGCCAGCGAGCTGCGCGAGGACGGGTTTCTGGACAGCGACCCGCTGGACATCGCCGAGACCAGCGGAATCGACAGCGCGGTCATTCTGCGGGGCCTTGCGCTGTTGCAGGGCTGCGAGCCGGCGGGCGTGGGCGCAAGGCACCTGCCGGAATGCCTGATCCTGCAGCTTGTCGACAAGGGCCTGGGCCGGCCCGCCGCCGAAAGGGTGGTGGCGCATCTTCCCGATCTTGTCGCCGGACGCGAGCGCAGGCCCGGGGCGCTGACCGGCCTGTCCGCGGAACGGACAGAATGGCTGATGGGGATCATCCCCACCCTGCGCGCGCGACCCTACGAGCCCGAGGAAGCCGAGCCGGCGACGGACATTCCCGACCTGATCGTGTCCGCAGACAGCGATCAGCGGCTGTCCGTCAGTCTGAACCGGGCGGCCTGTCCGCGCCTGCGCGTCCTCGACATCGGCCCACTCTCGGACTTGCGTCCCGAGCAGCGCGAGCTTGCCCGCCGCGCCGCCGAACTTGCGGGGGCCGTGACGGCGCGGGGCGAAACCGTGCTGCGGATCGGCCGCCTGATCGCCGAGGTGCAGCGTGCCTTTTTCGGACCGGGGCAACCGCAGCTGGTGCCGCTGCGTGCGCGCGACGCCGCATCGCGGCTGGGCCTTCACCCCTCGACCGTGAGTCGCGCGATCCGCGGCAAGTCGCTGTCCTTTCGCGGCAGGGTCCATCCCTTGTCGACGTTCTTCCAGTCCGGGATCGCCAGCGAGGCAGGGGAACTGTCGGTCTTCGTTGTTCAGTCAAGGCTCCGCACCCTGATTGCAGACGAAGATGCCGACAATCCCCTTGCGGACGAAGATCTGGCCAACCATCTCAGGAAAGAGGGCGTTGACATCGCAAGGCGAACTGTCGCCAAATACCGGAAATGGATGCGAATACCACCTTCGTTCGCAAGGCGTCGCCGCAGGGCCTGAAAGGGACCGGGCACCATCGCGCCGCGCCGCCCCGATCTTCAGTCAAATCATGTCTTTCCCAACGTGCGGGCACCACCGCGCGACAATTCTGAACGACCATGGAAGGAGACATCATGCGTTACAAGATCACGGGACGGCAGCTGGAAGTCGGAGAAGCCCTTCAGACGCATGTGATGTCCGAACTTGGCGAAACGGTCGAGAAATACGCCCAGCGCCCCACCGACGCGACGGTCGTGTTCTCGCGCGATGCGCATGAATTCGTCTGCGAGGCCACGATCCATCTGTCGACCGGTCTGTCCGCCTCTGCCCGGGGCGCATCGCATGAGGTTTATGCCGCCTTCGAAAGCTGCCGCGAGAAAATGGACAAGCAGATGCGGCGCTACAAGCGCAGGTTGCGCGACCATCACCGCGTCCGGTCGGCACCGGTTGAGTTTGCCGGGGTGCCCATGTATGTGCTGGCAGCCGAAAAGGACGAACAGGCCGAGGAGCCGGAAACACTTCAGCCCATCATCATTGCCGAGATGGAAACCCGTGTTCCTTCGCTGTCGGTCGGAGAGGCTGTCATGCAACTGGAGCTTTCCGGGGCACCCATGCTTGTGTTCAGGAATGAAAAGCATGGGGGCGTGAACGTGGTTCACCGGCGCGAAGACGGCAATGTGGGCTGGATCGACCCGCCTGCCGATACCAAGTAATCCCCCGGGTCGGGGCAACAACCGAGCAGTCGACATGAACCTGAGTGATTTTCTGCTTCCGAACGCTGTTCGCGTGCTGGGTCAGTCCGCGGGCAAGAAGCGTCTGTTCCAGGATCTGTCCGAGATTGCGCATCAGGCTTTTGGCATCAGCGCGGCAGACGCCTTTGACGCCCTGATGGAGCGGGAAAGCCTTGGGCCGACCGGTGTGGGGCATGGCATTGCCCTGCCCCACGCCCGGTTGCACGGTCTCGACCGGATTGCGGCGGTCTTCGTCCGGCTGGAACGGCCGATGGACTATGATTCCGTCGACCGCCAGCCGGTCGATCTGGTTCTCGCCCTCTTCACGCCGAAAAACTCCGGGGTCGAACATCTCAAGGCACTTGCGCAGGTGTCACGCACGATGCGCGAGGCCACGACCTGCGCCAAGCTGCGTGCCAACAGCGATCCGGCCGCGCTGCATGCGGTCCTGACCGAGGCGCGCACGATTCAGGCGGCGTAAGGCCCGAACCCGAGCTGAAGGTAGTCGCGGGCATAGGCCTGGCGGGCCGCCTTTTCCACATCCGGGTCTGCCAGCCATGCCGGAAGAACGTCCGCGGCGCGGACGGGTCCGGCCTTTCCGCCAATCCCCTCGGCCCAAGCCTGAAATTCCTCGGGCCGAAGCACGAAGCGTGGGGACAGGACCTGCCGGAAACCGTCAAGGATGGCGCTCTGGCTGGCCCATTCGGGGCGGACGGCAAGGCCGGTCTGGCCGCCGAGGTTCCCCT
>JBJOQI010000388.1:0-8648 GCA_046050045.1 Pseudomonadota bacterium
CCGTGATAGGCGTTCTCGGTCACGATCACGCCTTCCGCGCCGGTGAAGGTCCGCGCCATGCGCAGCGCAAGGTCATTTGCCTCGCTGCCTGAACAGGTGAACATGACATGGGCAAGGTCCGGCGGCATTGTCCCGAGCAGGCGCTCGGCATAGGCGACCACGTCCTCGGACAGGTAGCGCGTATGAGTGTTCAGGATGGCCGCTTGACCGGCGAGCGCGGCAACGACCCTGGGATGGCAATGGCCGACGCTCGCCACGTTGTTGTAGGCATCAAGGTAGGCCTTGCCCTGGTCATCGAACAGCTCGACCCCGCTTGCGCGCACGATGTGAACCGGATTGCGATAGAACAGCCGGTAGGCCGGCCCGAGCGCCGCTGCGCGGCGCGCCATCAGCGTGGCTTCAGTTTCCTGCCTTCCGTCTGACATTCCGATCTGCCTATTTCTCGCAGCGGCTGCCGTCGACGCGCACCGCACCTTCGGGTCGGTAGGCCTGGCGCAAGACCCTGACGCCAAGGCGGATCAGGCACTCCAACTGGTCATCGCGGTCGGCATTGTCGGTCAGAAGCTCGACCCGGACGGCAAAGGCAGGTGCCAGCCTTCCCTCGGGTACCACATCCATTGAGGCAGGCGACAGTCCGACCGTCACGCTTTGCAGGTAAAGCCAGACCTGCTCGCCTCCGACCTGATGCCAGGACCCGACGTCGGACGAAGGCTCGACTGTCGCGACATAGTCCGCGCCCGGGCCGCCGTCATAGCGCAGGCCCGCGGCCGTCATTCCGGAATGCAGCGGCGGCACAAGGTACTCCCCAAGGCCGCTCGAGGCCTGGGTACTCGTCAGCTCGATCACGAAGGACTTGCCCTTTGGAAAGCCATCATCGGCCGCCTGCGCAACCAACCCGACCGCTACAAGGCCGGCGGCCATCAGAACCGGACGTCCCCTATGGCTGCGCACCCTGCCCTCCTGCCTTGCCCGGGCAGAGATTGCTCCGGTGGCCCGGGCCCTGCAAGACCTCACTCGCTGCCGCGCCCCACCCCGGCCAGCGCCCGGTCGAGGTGCGTGTAGCCACCATCGGGAAAGACCCATTGCCCCGTCGTATGCCCGGCCCGGTCGGACAGCAGGAACACCACGCTGTCGGCAATTTCGCGGTCCGTCGTCATCCGGTTGCCAAGCGGAATGCGTGCCGTGATCTCGGCCAGCTTTGCCGCCGGGTCGGGCAGCGAGGCAATCCAGCGGTCGTACATCGGCGTCATCACCTCGGCCGGCAGCACGGCGTTCACCCGCACGCCATCGCCCGCCAGGGCCGCCGCCCATTCCCGCGTCAGGCCAAGCTGCGCGGCCTTGGCCGCGACATAGGCCGAGGTGCCCCCCTGCCCCGTCACCGCCGTCTTGGACGAGATGTTGACGATCGCGCCCTTTGACGCCTTCAGGTGCGGCAGGCAGAGATGCGCCATCGTGTAGTAGTGGATCAGGTTGCCTTCCAGCGAGGCGCGGAACGCCTCCGGCCCCGCCGACAGGTCCACCCCGTCATTGGCGCCGGCGTTGTTCACCAGCCCGTCGATCCGGCCCCAGCGCCGCAGGGTCTCGGCCACGCCCGCGCGGCACTGGTCATCCTGCGACACATCGGCCAGCACCCAGCCCGCCTTCGGGCTGCGCGCCGTCACCCGCGCGAGGAAGCCGTCATCCGGCGCGCGGCGGGCAAAGATCACCGGGACCGCGCCTTCCTCGGCCAGCACCTCGGATATCGCGCCGCCGATCCCGGCGCCGCCCCCCGTGACGATGATGACCCTGTCCTTCAGATGCAGGTCCACGCAGGCCCCCTTACGTCCTGACGACCTTTTGCGTCTGCACGCCCAGCCCCTCGATCCCCAGCCGTAAAACCTCTCCACCATTGAGGTAGACGGGATTCGGCTTCTGCCCCATGCCCACCCCGGGCGGCGTCCCGGTCGAGATCACGTCGCCCGGTTGCAGCGACATGAAGCGCGAACAGTAGCTGACCAGATGCGCCACACCGAAGACCATGGTTTCGGTCGTGCCGTTCTGGCGCATCACGCCGTCGACCTCGAGCCAGAGCTTCAGCTTCTGCGGGTCGGCCACCTCGTCTGCCGTGACCATCCAGGGCCCCAGCGGGCCGAAGGTGTCGCTGCCCTTGCCCTTGTCCCAGGTGCCGCCGCGCTCCAGCTGGTATTCGCGCTCGGACACATCGTTGATCACGCAGTAGCCCGCGACATGGGTCAGGGCGTCGGCTTCCTCGATGTACTTGCCGCCCTTGCCGATGACGACGCCAAGCTCCACCTCCCAGTCGGTCTTCAGCGATCCGCGCGGGATTTCCACGATGTCGTCAGGCCCGGTGATGGCCGAGGTCCACTTGTTGAAGATCACCGGCTCCTTGGGCACCGGCAGGTTCGATTCGGCGGCATGGTCGGCATAGTTCAGCCCGATGCAGATGAACTTGCCGACGTTGCCGACACAGGGACCAAGCCGCAGATCGCCCTGCGGCGTGCCAGGAACCACGGGCAGCGCGGCCACGTCGACGGCGCGCAGTTTCGCCAGCCCCTCGGGCGTCAGCGTGGCACCCGCGATGTCGGCGACCACGCCGGACAGGTCGCGCACCCGGCCATCCTTGTCGATCAGGCCCGGCTTTTCCTGCCCCTTGGCCCCGTAACGCACCAGCTTCATGTCGACATTCCTTTCTCAGATCATCACGCCGCCGTCGACCAGCATCGGCTGGCCGGTGACAAAGCGGCTTTCGTCGGACAACAGGTAGACGATCATGCCCGTCATGTCGTCCACCGTGGCGAGCCTTCCCATGGGCTGGCGCGCGATGAAATCCTTCTCGGCCTGCACCGGATCTGCGGCAGCGGCGATGCGCCCGCGCAGGGACGGCGTGTCGACCGTGGCCGGGCAGAGACAGTTGCAGCGTAGACCCCGCTTCACGAAGTCCGCGGCCACACCCTTGGTCAGGCCGATGACGGCGGCCTTGGTCGCGCCATAGATGGTGCGGTTCGGGAACCCTTTGATCGAGCCCGCCATTGAGGCCATGTTCAGCACCGATGCCGTCCCGACCTGATCGGCGCGGTCAAGCATCCCGGGCAGGAAGGCTTTCAGCATCCGGAACATCGAGGTCACGTTCAGGTCGAAGCCGAAGGCCCAATCCGACTCGGTCGCGTCCAGGATCGTTCCGTTGTGCACATAGCCCGCACAGTTGAACAGCCCGTCCAGCGGACCGACCCTGCCCGCCAGGGCCGCAATCGCCGCCGGGTCGCGCACGTCGAGGTGATGGGTCTCGATCCCCGGAACCTCGGCGGCCAGCGTCGCCAGCAGCGCATCGTTCACGTCGGTTGCGATCACCTGCGCCCCTTCGCGCGCGCAGGCGACGGCTGCGCCGCGCCCGATGCCCTGCGCAGCAGCCGTGATCAGTATTCGCTTTCCCGAAAGCCGCATCCCGGGTTCCTCCCACACTGACGCCGACCAATGTATGCTAGCATGTCAGCTGGACGGCAACCCCCGAAACGCAGTCGCCTGACCGTTGTCATCCTGTTCCGCCTATGTCACCGCTGGCACAGCAGTTGCCATTCCCGGACCTGACCATGATCCCTGTCTTCGACGGCCACAACGATCTTCTTTTGCGTCTTTACGCGGCACCTGAACGCCGGGGTCAGATCTGGCTGACCGGCGAAGGCAAGGGCCACCTCGACCTGCCCCGGATGCGGGCTGGCGGCTTTGCGGGCGGCTTCTTTGCGATCTACATTCCCGATAGCGCCAAGTACGATCTCGATGCGATGGCGCTGGCCATGAACGACCCGCCCTACACTTTTGCCCTTCCGCCTCTGATCCCGGCAGAACAGGCGCAGCCCATCGCGCTGTCAAAGGCCGCGCACCTGATGTGGATGGAACGGCAGGGTGGGCTGCGGATCGTCCGCAGCGTGGCCGACATCCGCGCCGCAATGGCCGTCGGCGACATCGCCGCCGTCCTGCATATGGAGGGCGGCGAGCCGATCGACGAGGGGCTTGATACCCTGCATCTCTGGCATCGCTTGGGCCTGCGCTCGCTCGGTCCGGTCTGGTCGCGACCGACTGTCTTCGGCCACGGCGTGCCCTTCGCCTATCCGGCGACGCCGGACACCGGCGATGGTCTGACCGATGCGGGCAAGCGGCTGGTCCGCGCCTGCAATGACCTGCGGATCATGCTCGACCTGAGCCACCTGAACCAAAAGGGCTTCGACGATGTGGCCGCCCTGTCGGACGCGCCGCTGGTTGCCACGCATTCGAATGCCCATGCCGTGACCCCGACGTCCCGCAACCTGACGGACCGCCAGCTGCGCCAGATTGCCGAGACCAAGGGAATGGTCGGGCTGAACTATGCCACCTGCTTCCTGCGCCCGGACGGTCGCGCCGAGACGTTCGAGGGTTGGGACCCGATCCTGCGCCACATGGACTACCTGCTCTCGATTTTGGGCGAGGATCATCTGGGCCTCGGGTCCGACTTCGACGGCGCGACGATGCCGGCCGACATCGGCGACGTCACGGGCCAGCAGCGCCTGCTCGAGGCATTTCGCGCACATGGCTATGGCGAGGCGTTGCTGCGCAAGATCGCGCATGAAAACTGGCTCGCTGTTCTGGAACGGACCTGGGGCGGATGACCCTGCCCAGGCTGGACAATACCCGCGCGCGGCGGCTGTTTCTGGACCGTCACGCCCTGATCGCGCCGCCGTCCGGCACGGGCAAGGGCGAGGACCTGCTGGCCCTGATCCGCCGACTGGGTTTCGTTCAGGTGGACAGCGTCAATACGGTCGAACGCGCGCATCACATGATCCTGTGGTCGCGGCGGCAGTCCTACCGGCCCGAGAACCTCCGCCCCCTGCTGGAGCGGGACCGGACGCTCTTTGAACACTGGACCCATGACGCCAGCATCATTCCGACCGAATTCTTCCCGCATTGGCGGCTGCGCTTTGCCCGCAGCGCCGACCGGCTGCGCGAGAGTTTCACCGGCTGGCAGGGGGCCGAGTTCCTGTCGAAGCTGGACGAGGTCGTCGCCCGCATCCGCGACACCGGGCCGGTCGGGTCGGGCGAGGTGGGCGAGGACGAGGAACGCGGCCCGCCCGGCTGGTGGAACTGGCACCCGTCAAAGACCGCGCTCGACTATCTCTGGCGGACAGGGGTGTTGTCGGTCTGTCACCGGCGGGGCTTTGCCAAGGTCTACGACCTGACCGAGCGGGTGATCCCGGCCGCTGCGGCCGCGCCGGTACCGGACCCGGAAGCGACAATCGGCTGGGCCTGTGACAGTGCGCTGGACCGTCTGGGCTTTGCGACCAGCGGAGAGATCGCGGCTTTCTGGAAGAAGGTCACACCCGAAGAAGCCAAGGCCTGGAGCGCGAACGAACGGAAGAACGGTCGGATCGAGGAGATCGAGGTGGAGGGGGCAGACGGGACAACGCGCCGCGCCTTTGCCCGCCCGGGGTTCATTGAACAGGACATGGCCGATCCGTCCGACCGGGTGCGCATCCTGTCGCCCTTCGACCCCGCGCTGCGCGACCGGAACCGGGCAGAGCGGCTGTTCGGCTTTCACTACCGGATCGAAATCTTTGTCCCCGAACCGCAGCGGCGCTATGGCTACTATGTCTTTCCGGTGATGGAGGGCGACCGGATGATCGGGCGGATCGACATGAAGTGCCGCCGGGCCGACGGGGTTCTGGCGGTCGCGGCCTTCTGGCCCGAGGCGGGCGTCCGGATGGGACGGGGCCGGACCGACCGGCTGATGGCCGAGCTGGAGCGGCTGGGCCGCTACACCGCTTGCCCCCGGATCGAGCTTGCGCCGGGCTGGCTGCGTGACGGCTGAAACCGGTGTCCCTTCGTGGGACACTTCGGCGAGACAAGGAATTCAAAGGGTTGCGCGCAGGAATTAGGCGCGGCTTAACCATTCCAAGCACGCAGCCCCCACCACTTGTCTCCTTTGCCCAGCCCGCCGAGGCAGGCGCTGACGGCTCCGGGACTTGACCGCGCGGCCCGCGCCGTCAATCTGGCGCGGCATTGTGCAGGGGGGTGAACATGCCGGACGACCTGAAACTGACCGCGGCCGAAATCCTGCCGGAGGATCCGGCGGCCCTGCTGGTCGGGCGCGTCTGGTCCGAGGCCGCAGGCGGGCCCTGCCCGGTGCTGGTGCGCGGCGGCATTGTGCATGACCTGTCGGGCCTGTCGCCGACCATGGCGGATCTGCTGGAAACCGGGGGGCTGGCTGGCAGGCTGGCAGGCGACTTTCCGTCGCTTGGGCCGCTGGATGGCTTCTTTGGCGCGGGCGGTGGACGCGGAACGCTCGGGGCGCTGCTTGCGCCCTGCGACCTGCAACCGGTCAAGGCGGCGGGGGTGACCTTTGCCGGGTCGATGATCGAACGCGTGATCGAGGAGCGGGCCAAGGGCGATCCGGCCCGCGCCGACGCGATCCGCCGCGATCTGGCCGGGGCCATCGGCGCGAACCTGCGCGGCGTCGTGCCGGGGTCGGAGAACGCCGCACGGGTCAAGGCGATCCTGCAGGACAAGGGACTCTGGTCGCAATACCTCGAGGTGGGCATCGGCCCGGACGCCGAGATCTTCACCAAGGCTCCGCCGATGGCCTCTCTTGGCTGCGGGGCAACACTTGGGCTTAATCCCGTGTCGCGCTGGAACAACCCCGAGCCCGAAGTCGTGCTGGCGGTGCGATCCGACGGGCGCATCGTCGGGGCGGCGCTTGGCAACGACGTGAACCTGCGCGATGTCGAAGGGCGGTCTGCGCTGCTTCTGGGCAAGGCCAAGGACAACAACGGGTCTTGCGCGATCGGCCCCTTCATCCGGCTGTTCGACGGCAACTTCACGCTCGACAGCCTTTCACGCCTGACGGTGAGCCTGACGATCAACGGCCCCGAGGGCTTCCTGCTGCAGGGCACGAGCCGGATGAGCGAGATTTCCCGCGCCCCCGCCGACATTGCGGCGCAGGCCTTGAACGCCTGCCATCAGTATCCAGACGGGATGATGCTGTTCCTTGGCACCATGTTCGCCCCGACGCAGGACCGCGAGGCGGGAGGACAGGGTTTCACCCACCGCGAAGGCGACAGGGTGACGATCCATGCGCCCGAACTTGGTCGGCTGTCGAACCTGATGAGCTGGTCGGACCGGATCGATCCCTGGACCTTCGGCACGCGCGCATTGATGCAGAACCTCGCCCGGCGGCAGCTTCTCTGACCCGGGCGCTTCAGCCCTTCTTCTTTTTCTTCTTCTTGCCTTCGGCCGCCGGGGCCGTGGCGAGCAGCGCCCGGGCAAAGTCGGCCGGGGCCAGCCGGCCCAGCCGCTCCTGCCAGTCGTCAAGGGCGCTGACCGTTTCATGCAGTGCCGCCGCACGGACATCGCCACCGCGCGCCTCGATCCGCAGAAGCCGGTCAAGAAGGGGGGCCGTCACGCGCTGCCTGCGAGCCGCGACCATTGCCGCGACAAGGTCCCAGGGGTCCGCAGGCGCGGTGTAGTATTCCTTGCGGTCGCCCGCATCGCGGTGGATCGCCGCAAGACCCCATTCGCGCAACTCTTTCAACGCGGTCGAGACATTGGACCGCGACAGCCCGAGCCCGGCCACCAGATCGTCGGCACAGGGTCTGGGCTCGGCCCGCCAGATCGCCGAAAGGCACCGCCCCGCCGGGCGCGACAGGCCGAATTGCCCGGCCAGATCGGCGAAGACATCGTCCATGCGGTCCATCGAGCGCCCTCTCTGTGCGAATTTTCAGAAACTGTCGAACGTTTGGCCGGCTCTGTCAATCGCCCTGCCGGTGAAAGCTCCAGGTCGATTCCTGCCGCCACCTCTCGCCGGGATGCAGGGCGACCGAAGGAAAGCCCGGATGGTGCGGTGCGTCAGGCCAGAGCTGCGGCTCGATCGCGACGCCGCCGAAGGGCCCGTGGGGCGTTCCGGTCAGGCCGATGGACGGCGCCGTAACCATTCGGCTGCCGGTATAGACCTGCACACCCGGGGCGGTGGTCGAGATGGTCATGGTGACGCCCCTGGCCCCGGTCATCCGCACCGCCTCGCGCAGGGTGCCATCATGGGTCAGGCAGAAGTTGTGGTCGACCGCAGTTTCCGGGCCAAGCATCCGGCCCTGGCGGAAGTCGAAGGCAGTGCCATCGACCCGCGCCGCCTCGCCCGTCGGGATCAGGTCCGCATCGACCGGTGTATAGCGGTCGGCGGCGATGGTCAGGCGCTGGCCCGTGGTGTCGGCGCTGCCGTCGAGGTTCCAGTAGCTGTGGTTGGCAAGGCTTAGCACCGTTTCACGGTCGGTCACGGCAGTCAGCTCGATCCGGAGCGTTGCGGGCGCGAGGATCGAGAAGGTGGCCGCGATGGTCCGGTTGCCGGGAAAGCCGCCCTGCCCGTCGGGAAGGTCAAGCTCCATCGTCACGAAGGCGTCGCTGACCGATGCGATCCGCCAGACCTGCGCCGAGGTGCCAAGCGTGCCGCCATGCAGGGTCGTCTTGCCCGCCTCGTTCGGGTCAAAGCGGCAGTCCTGTCCGCCTATCGCCGCCGCTGCCCCGGCGATGCGGTTGGCGACGGGCCCGACGATGGCGCCGAAGTAGCGAAACCTTGTCTCGTAGGCGGAAACGCTGTCCGCCCCGAGGGTCAGGGGCCAGGGCGTCCCGGC
>JBJOQI010000389.1:0-5617 GCA_046050045.1 Pseudomonadota bacterium
CGGCGGCTGGGCCATATTTGCAGCGATCTTGAAGCAGCTTCTGCCGGTCTGGGTCGCGCTGATCGTCACATTCGCGCTCTCGATCCGCTTCAAGCGGCGGCTCGGGCTTTACGGCAAGCTCTTCGACTCAAATGTCGGCATGATCGGCTTCGGCCTGGTCATGTTCTGGGTCTTCACCGCGGCCTTCTCGGACATGATCGTGACCCACGACGTGTTGAGCCAGATCAGTCCGCTCAAGAACAAGCTGCCCGGCACGGCGGCACCCGACGGGGCATCGCATTACCTGCTCGGCGGCGACCACCTCGGGCGCGACGTGTTTTCCCGCGTGGTCGAGGGCAGCCAGATCGTGATCCAGATCGCGCCGCTGGCCACGCTCTTTGCCTTCATGGTCGGCATCACGCTCGGCCTGCCGGCGGGCTACTACGGCGGGCGGCTCGACACGGTGCTGTCGTTCTTCGCCAACCTGATCCTCGCCTTCCCGGTGATCCTGCTTTTCTACCTTCTGGTCACGCCCGAGATCGTCGAGACGGGCATGCCGCAGTACATGGGCATGGTGCTCTTCGTCTTTCCGCTGGTCTTCGCGGTGATCCTGCTGAACTCGCGCTTCTACGTGAAGCCCGACTTCCGCAACATCGTGATCGCGCTGACGGTCATCATCGGCGGCTACATCTACCTGTCGCTGGTGTCCGAGTCGGGCAGCCGGGTCAGCCTCATGCCCGGGGCGATCGACCTGATCCATGTGCCCGCGAACATCCTGATCGTCTTCGTCTCTGTCGTTTTCGTGAACGCGCCCACGGTGTTCCGGATCATCCGGGGCCTCGTCCTCGACATCAAGACGCGCGACTACGTGGCCGCCGCCCAGACACGCGGCGAAGGCCCGTGGTACATCATGCTCTGGGAAATCCTGCCCAATGCGCGGGGGCCTCTGATCGTCGATTTCTGCCTGCGCATCGGCTATACGACGATCCTGCTCGGCACGCTCGGCTTCTTCGGCCTCGGCCTGTCGCCCGAAAGCCCCGACTGGGGCTCCACCATCAATGCCGGGCGCAAGCTGCTGACCGTGGCACCCCACCCGGCCATCGTGCCGGCCCTGGCACTGATGAGCCTCGTGCTCGGCCTGAACCTGCTGGCCGACGGATTGCGCGAAGAAAGCCTGAAGGACTGACCCCATGGCTGCGCCTTCCATCTTCATCTTGACCCAAATACTCCGGGGGTCCGGGGGCAGCGCCCCCGGCTCCGGACGGAGGTCCACATGACCGCACCCGCCTACGACGGCCCGATCCTCGAAATCGAGAACCTCTCGATCTCCTTCTTCACGCGCCTGCGCGAAATCCCCGCCGTGATGGACTTCTCCTGCACCGTCATGCCGGGCGAGGCGATGGGGCTGGTGGGCGAATCGGGTTGCGGCAAGTCGACCGTGGCACTGGCCGTCATGCGCGACCTCGGCAAGAACGGCCGCATCGTCGGCGGCACGATCAGGTTCAAGGGCCGTGACCTGACCACCATGAGCGAGGCCGAGCTGCGCGAGATCCGTGGGCGCGAAATCGCCATGATCTACCAGGAGCCGATGGCCAGCCTGAACCCCGCGATGCGGATCGGCCAGCAGCTGGCCGAGGTGCCGATGATCCACGAGGGCATCAGCCGCGACGAGGCGATGAAACGCGCGCGCGAGGTCGTGGCCGACGTCCGCCTGCCCGACCCCGACCGGATCCTGAAAAGCTACCCCCACCAGCTGTCCGGCGGCCAGCAGCAGCGCATCGTCATCGCGATGGCGCTGATGTCGAAGCCCGCGCTCCTGATCCTTGACGAACCGACGACCGCACTTGATGTCACGGTCGAGGCGGCGGTCGTCGATCTGGTCAAGGATCTCGGCCACAAGTACGGCACCTCGATGCTGTTCATCAGCCACAACCTCGGGCTGGTGCTCGAAGTCTGCGACCGGCTCTGCGTGATGTATTCCGGCGAGGCGGTCGAGACGGGGCGGATCGGTCAGGTCTTCGACAACATGCAGCACCCCTATACGCAGGCGCTGTTCCGCTCGATCCCCCTGCCCGGTGCCGACAAGAACGCGCGCCCCCTGGTGGCCATTCCGGGCAACTTCCCCCTGCCCCACGAACGCCCGCCGGGCTGCAACTTCGGGCCGCGCTGCGACTATTTCGAAAAGGGGCGTTGCGACGCCGCCGACATCCCGATGGCCGAGGTTCCGGGCGGCGACCGCCACGGCACCCGCTGCCTGCGCTTTGCCGAGATCGACTGGAACGCGCCGATCAAGGCCGCAAAGACCAACGTGAAGTCCGAACCCGGCGAGGTCGTCCTGCGGATGGAAGACCTGCGCAAGTACTACGAGGTCGGCGGCAACAACATCTTCGGCAACAGCGCCCCCAAGGTCGTCAAGGCCAACGAGACGCTCAGCTTCGAGGCCCGCGAGGGCGAGACGCTGGCCATCGTGGGCGAATCCGGCTGCGGCAAATCCACCTTCGCCAAGGTGCTGATGGGGCTGGAAACCGCGACCAGCGGCAAGATCATGCTCTATGACCGCGACATCCAGAACACGCCGATCGAGAAGCGCTCGACCGAGACGGTGTCGGGCGTGCAGATGGTCTTCCAGAACCCCTTCGACACGCTGAACCCGTCGATGACCGTGGGCCGCCAGATCATCCGGGCGCTCGAGATCTTCGGCGAGGGCAAGTCCGACCGCGAACGCCACGACCGGATGCTGGAACTGCTCGACCTCGTGAAGCTGCCCCGCGCCTTTGCCGAACGGATGCCGCGCCAGCTCTCGGGCGGGCAGAAGCAGCGCGTCGGCATCGCGCGGGCCTTCGCGGGCGGCGCAAAGATCGTGGTGGCCGACGAGCCCGTCTCGGCGCTCGACGTCTCGGTGCAGGCGGCGGTCACGGACCTCCTGATGGAAATTCAGCGCACCAACAAGACGACGCTTCTGTTCATCAGCCACGACCTGTCGATCGTGCGCTACCTCAGTGACCGGGTGATGGTCATGTACCTTGGCCATGTCGTTGAGCTTGGCACCACCGATCAGGTCTTCAGCCCGCCCTATCACCCCTATACCGAGGCGCTTCTGTCCGCCGTGCCCATCGCCGACACCCGGGTGCAGAAGCAACGGATCGTGCTGGAAGGCGATATTCCGTCGGCGATGAACCCGCCGCCGGGCTGCCCGTTCCAGACGCGCTGCCGCTGGAAGGCAAAGGTGCCGGGCAACCTCTGCGAACGCGAGGTGCCGCCGATGCGCGTCCTGGCGGGCAATCACCAGATTAAGTGCCATTTGAGCAACGAAGAGTTCTCGAAAATGGAACCTGTCATTCGGATCGCCGCCGAGTAGACTGCCCCCACAGGATCAGCGGGGGCAGATCGTGGTTAATCGAAACGAAACCGAATCCGTGTCTGGTCGCGACATGACGCTCATGTCCCGCACCATCACCACCTCCGTTCCGGGCATCCGCTCGGCGACCGCATTCGTCATGGGGCTGGGCTCTGCCGGCCTGCTGATGGCGACAGGTTTCCTGCTGGCGATCCGTATCGCCCCGCTCTACGCAACGCCGCTGTTCTAGTCGCGCGGGGCTTGCCGGGCGATCGGTGCCGCGGTTGTGTCGGCGTATGTCGCCGCACCATTCGTAAACGATTACGTTGACGCCCACCGGTGCCGCCGGTAATCTGCCGCCGGACTGAAAGCGCTTTGGACCGGGGCAATGAATCTCAAGCAACTCTCGGAACAGCTGGGCCTGTCCCAGACGACCGTGAGCCGCGCCCTGAACGGCTATCCCGAGGTCAATGCCGAAACCCGTGAGCGCGTCGTCGAGGCGGCGCGGCGGCACAACTACCGCCCGAACATCCGCGCCAGAAGCCTTGCCACCGGCCGCGCGATGGCCGTGGGCCACGTTATTCCGCTCTCCGGCAAGCATGAGATCGTGAACCCGATCTTTGCCGACTTCATCGCAGGCGCAGGCGAGACCTATTCCTCGGCCGGCTATGACATGCTGCTGTCCGTTGTCCGTGACGAGGAAGAGGCACGCGCCTACCGCGAGATGAAGTCGCGCGGCAATGTCGATGGCATCATCATCCACGGGCCGCGGCTCGACGATCCGCGAATTCCGCTCCTGCACGAGATCGGCCTGCCCTTCGTCGTCCATGGCCGGGCGACCGGGGCGTCACTGCCCTATTCCTGGCTCGACGTGAACAACCGCCGCGCCTTCCAGCGGGCGACCGAATTCCTGCTTGACCTCGGACATCGCCGGATCGCCCTGGTCAATGGCCTGGAACACATGGATTTCGCCATCCGCCGCCGCCGCGGCTACCTGGACGCGCTGGCCGCGCGCGGCGTTGCCGAGGACCCGATCCTGATGGCCAGCGGCGAGATGACGGAAACCTACGGCCACAAATCCGCGCGCACCATGCTTGCCCTGCCGAACCCGCCGACAGCCTTCCTGACGGCCTCGCTGATTTCCGCGATCGGTGTGCGCCGCGCCATCGAGGAGGCGGGCCTGCGCATGGGGCGCGACATCTCGGTCGTGACCTACGACGACGAACTCAGCTACCTGCGCAACGGCGAGGCCACGCCGATCTTTACCGCCATGCGGTCCTCGGTGCGCGAGGCAGGGCGGCAGGCCGCGGAGATGCTGCTCGAAATCATTGCCGACCCGACGCGCGAGAAACGAGAGCGCCTGCTCGAGGCCGACCTGATCCTGGGGGAATCGACTGGCCCTGCCCCGGGTCGCGCCTGAATGCCAGGCCGACCCGAACTTCACCCCCGCAGACCGGCAGTTTTCCCTTGAATCAACCCGATCCCACCCGCAAACCGTCGGCACTTTCACCCGGAGGACGACCATGACAGCCCCCACCCTGCTTCTGGCCGACCTTGGCGGAACCAACACCCGTGTCGCCCTCGCCGAAGGGCGCAAGGTGCGCCACGACACGATCCGCCGGATTCCCAACAAGGACCACCCCAACCTCGATTCGGTCCTGAAGACCTATCTGCAGGCCGAAGGCCGACCCGGCGTCGACGGGGCCTGCGTGGCCGCCGCCGGCCCGGTCCGCGACGGCATTGCCGAGATGACCAACCTGTCCTGGGTGATCCGGCCCGAAGACATCGCCGCGGTCACCGGGGCCGCCGATGTCGCCATCCTGAACGACCTTCAGGCCCAGGGCCACGCGCTGGGGCACCTTACGCCCGGCACGACCCGGCAGGTTCTGCCCGGGCAGCCGCAGGGGGCCGGGGCCTCGCAACTCGTCGTGGGGGTCGGCACCGGCTTCAATGCGGCACCTGTCCACGAAGGCCGCGGCGGCCGCATCGTGGCGGCCTCGGAATGCGGCCATGTCGCGCTGCCCGTGCGCACGCCGGCCGAGCTGAGCCTGACGCTCTTCGTACAACAGACCCACGGCTACCCGGAGGTCGAGGAGGTTCTGTCTGGCCGCGGGGTCGAGCGAGTCTACGAATGGGTCACGACCGAGGCGGGCGCGCCTGCCCGCCGCACCGCCGCCGATATCATGGCGGCCATCGACGCGGGCGAGCCCCTGGCGCTGCGCACGGGCGAGGTGTTCGTGCGCGCGCTCGGCGCGGTTGTCGGCGACTTGGCGCTGATCCACCTGCCCTTCGGCGGCATCT
>JBJOQI010000390.1:0-13422 GCA_046050045.1 Pseudomonadota bacterium
CGCGCCGCCTGATCGATGAAGATGCCCGGCGCGCCACTGGGAAACGGCCCGGCATAGGCGGCTGCGCGCAGGTGGTGGATGTCCCTTTCAGTGCAGACGAACTCGACCAGCAGCTCGCCGACCGAGCCGATGCAGACCCCCGGCATCGCCTAGCCGCCGACCATCAGCTTGACCACTTCGTCATGCGTGGTGTCCGCGATCATGCGTTCGCCCGCCTGCACGCCGCGCCGCAGGACGACGATGCGGTCGGCCACCGCAAAGATGTCCTGCAGGTTGTGGCTGATGAAGATCACCCCGCGGCCCTGCGCCTTCAACTGGTGGATCAGCTGGATCACCTTGCGCTGCTCGGGCACGCCAAGGGCGGCCGTAGGCTCGTCCATGATCAGGATCTGCGCGTTCCAGTAGACCGCGCGCCCGATTGCCACCGCCTGCCGCTGCCCGCCCGAAAAGTTCGACACCGGCGCATCCAGACGGCTGACGTGAAAGTCGAGCATCGCCATCGTGGTCTTCGCCGCCTCGGCCATCTTCGCCCGGTCCAGCACCGGCAGGAAGCCAAAGGCGCGCCGCATCGGCTCACGCCCAAGGAAGATGTTGGCCCCGATCGTCAGGTTGTCGGCCAGAGCCAGGTCCTGGTAGATCGTCTCGATCCCCTGATCGCGCGCCTCTTGCGGCGAGGCGAAAGACACGGGTTTGCCTTTCAGCAGAATTTCCCCGGAAGATGGCTGATATACCCCGGAAATCGCCTTGATCAGCGTGGTCTTGCCCGCGCCGTTGTCGCCCGCCAGTGCCACCACCTCGCCGGCGCGGACGGTCATCGACAGGTCGTTCAGCGCCTGCACCGGGCCGAAGTTCTTCGACAGGTTGCGGACCTCAAGCAGCGTTTCTGCGGGGCTCATGTCATTCACTCTGCCGCCCTCCGCTGAACCGCCTTTGCGCCTGATCGATCAGGACCGAGATGATGATCACGACGCCGACGCTGATGAACTGCCAGAAGGGCGCGACGTTGATGAAGACCAATCCATACTGGATGACCGCGATCACCAGAGCCCCGGCTACGGTTCCAAGGATGGTGCCCGACCCGCCGAACAGGCTGGCCCCGCCGATGACCACCGCTGCAACCGAGTCAAGCAACAGGGGCTCGCCCGCCTGCGCCGCACCCGCCGTGAACCGCGCGGCGTAGAGCACACCCGCAAGGCCCGCGCACATCCCCGACAGGATATATAGCCGCAGCAGGTGCCACTTGATGTTGATCCCGGCCCGCCGCGCGGCCTGCGCGTTCGCGCCGATGGCATAGTTGTGCTGGCCGAACTTCGTCTGGCCCAGAAGATAGTGCATCACCAGAACGAAGACGGCAGTCACCATGATGATGTAGGGCACGCCGTACATCTTGCCGTTGCCGAGGGCGGCGAAGACCTCGTTCCTGACCGGAACCGTGGTGCCGCCCGCCAGCAGGAAGGCCACGCCGCGCGCCACGCCGAACATGCCCAGCGTGCCGATGAAGGGGGGCACTTTCAGGAAGGCCACCAGCAGTCCGTTGACGGTGCCCGGAATGGCCGCGACCGCAACGGCCACCAGGGCCCCGAACAGGACGGCCATTCCGAAGCCCATGCCGGGGGTGGCCCAGTTGATGACATGCGCCGCGACCACCGCCGCAAGGCCCATGATGAAGCCCATCGACAGGTCGATTCCGCCCGAGATGATGACAAAGGTCTGTCCGGTCGCCAGCAGCAGCGGCGCCACGGCAAAGACCGCGATGGACTGGATGTTGAACGGGTTGAACAGGAACGTGCCGCCAAAGGCGATCCGCGACCAGGTCTCGAACCCCAGGATCAGGAAAGCCAGGAACAGCCAGGCCCGCAGATCGGCAACCCGTTGCAGGAAAGTGCGGGCCTTGTCGGCGTGGTCGGCCTGCGGGGCCACATGGGGATCTGACGTCTGCGTCATCGTTTGCGGCTTTCCGTCTTCAGGATGACGGCGGCCATCCACATTCAGCGCGAAAGGTGACGGCCCCAGGCGAGGCCGCCACCGAAAGGCATCCGGGCAGCGGGGGGAGCAACCTCCGCCGCCCGACCGGCCCTTACTCGGAATAAAGGTACTTCGAGACTTCCGGATCGTCGATGTTCGAAGCATCCATGATGGTGAAGCCGGTGCCGATGCTGACCGGGATCGAATTGCCGGTCAGGTGGGCAAAGGCCGAAACCACGCCGTAGTAGCCGATTTCCGCCGGATGCTGGGCAATCGCCACGTCGACAAGACCGGTCTTGATGTTGTCAACGATGCTGACCGGCGCATCGAAGGCCACGACCTTGATGGTTCCGGTCTGGCCGGCCTGCTGCACGCCGGTCGCCGCACCCAGGGCCGAGAACAGGTTGGCCCCGAACACGCCCTTCAGGTCGGCATCGCGGGCAAACACGCCCTGAAGCTGCGAGGCGGCCTTGTTGGCGTCGTTGTCGTTGAACTGGGTTTCCAGAACGGTGATGCCCGGGAATTCCTCGGCCATCGCGGTCTTGAAGCCTTCTTCGCGCTGGTCGGTGGTGGAAATGCCGGGCTTCACGTTCGAGACGAACACCTTGCCCGCGCCACCGATTGCCGCAGCCAGCGCCCGCGCGGCGATCTTGCCGCCCAGAACGTTGTCCGAGGCAATGTAGGACAGCGGGAAGTCGCCGTCGCCCGCGCCGGTCTGGTAGTTTCCGGTGCCGATGAACGTATCGACCGTGATCACCGGAATGCCGGCATCATGGGCCTTCTTCAGCGGCTCGATCAGCTGCACCTTGTCGGTCGGAGCGATCAGGATCGCATTCGGCGCGCGGGCGATCACGGCATCCAGAACCGGCACCTGGGTGACCGGGTTGAAGTCCGGCGCGCCCTGGAAGACCAGCTCGACGCCCAGCGCATCGGCCGCCGCCTGCGCCCCGCGGTTCATGGTGATGTAGAAGCCGTCCGTGGTCAGACCAGGGATCAGCGCGATGGTGAATTTCTTGTCCTGAGCCTTCGCGGCGGTGGCGAAGGCGGCAGTCAGCGGCAATGCCGAAGCAGCGCCCAAAAACTTACGACGGTCCATTCTCTTTCCTCCCTGAAAACCCGGAGGCCAGACCCGTTGGAGGGCGCTCCGGTTCGCTGTTTCACCCGTTACGGGTTCGTCCAACAAGCCTGATAACACGCCTCGACTGTCGCTGCGTCAAGAGCAATTTTTTGCTGCAAGTATTTTCTTGGGGTGTTCGAGGGGGTCAGGCGCCCTGCACGAGCGACTCGAGCAGCGCCTCGGCCGTGCGGGTGTCGGTGATCAGCGCCTTGACCAGACCGGCCCGGGCCGCACCCAGGATCGACGAGACTTTCGATTCGCCCACGGCCAGCCCGATCACCATCGGCGTTGCCCGCAGTTGCGCGGCCGATACCGCGATCATCTGGCCCTCGCCGCGCCAGTCCAGCACCTGCCCGTCACGGGTGAAGAAGTGCCGGACCACGTCGCCCGCGGCATTGGCAAGGGCCGGCTCGACCGGCGAGGCCCCGCCGCTGATCGACCGCTCCAGCCGGTAGGGCTGGCCGATCCCCACGACCGCAACGTCGATCCTGTCCCAGAGCGCGACGGATTCCTGCACCGACGAATCCGCCAGGAAGAACTCGCGCGCCTCGGGGTCTGGCAGGTAGGGGGCATGGACGAAATGCGGCACCCCGCCGGTCACCTCGGCGGCGCGGCGGGCGAACTCGTTGCTCTGGAAATGCTGGGCGTGCTGCTGCATCCCGCCGGTCGAGGGCACCACAAGAACGCCCGGCATCGGCGGCAGCCCGGTCTCGATCACGGCCGAGACCGTCCGCCCCCAGCCGATCATCAGCACCTGTCCCGCCCGCAGACCGGCCGCCGCCAGCATCCGCGACAGCGGCACCGCCAAGGCGCCACTGACAGGCGCATCCACCACCTCGACCTTCGCAAGGTCAAGCTTCCGCGCCAGCTCCTGCCCCAGCTCGTCCGGCGCGTAGATGTCGCGCACCTCGATCCGCACGATCCCCTCGGCCCGTGCCCGTTGCAGAAGCCGCGAGATCGTGGCCGTCGACAGCCCCAGCTGCTTGGCGATCTGGACCTGGCTCATCTCGCCGATGTAATGCATCTTCGCGACGGTATGCAGCATCACCCGGCTTTCGCCGATGACGGTGCCCCCGCTGGGGCCGACCGGAGTTTCGCCGGGAACTGACAGGTTGCAATTCCTTTCTGCAAGGTGTTACACACACCTCATGTCGCTTATCCTGCAATACTCGACGTCAGGCAACTGGCAAGAGGCCATAGCGTCAGACGTGCCCGAAATTAGCCCGGAGAGACCGCCATGCCCGCCATGACCACCGCCGAACGTCGCGGGTATCAGCAGATTTGCGGTGACGATGGTGCAATGATGGTCATTGCCTGCGACCAGCGCGGCGGAATGCGGACCCTGCTGGCCAAGACCCCGGAGGAACAGGCCAGGATCGGCAACGACGTGCTCGGCCTGACCAAGATGGACATCACCGCCCATCTCGCGCGGCACGCGGGCTGCGTTCTGGTCGACCCGATCTGCGCGGTGCCGGGACTGGTGGATCAGGGCGTGCTGCATCGCTCCACCGGGCTGCTGATCGGGCTCGATGCCTCGGGGTTCGACCTGACGCCGGAAGGCTACCGCATTTCCAACATGGTCGAGGGCATCACCGCCCGCCGCGTGCGCGAACTGGGCGGAACCGGCGCCAAGATCATGATCTACCTGCGGTCGGATACACCGGCCGCGAACACCGCCAACATGGCGACCCTGCGCGATGTGATTGCGGACTTCGCCGCCGAGGACCTGCTTCTGGTCGTCGAGTTCCTGACCTATGCCCTGCCCGACGAAACCCCCGAGGCCTACGCCGCGAGGATCCCCGCGCTGATCGAGGGCGGCTCGAAGCTCTGTCTCGACGCAGGATCGAAGGTGCTGAAGATACCCTACCCCGGCACGCCGCAGGCCTGCGCCAACATCACCGCGATGTGCGGGGATGTGCCCTGGGCCGTGCTTTCGGCCGGGGTGGACCACGCGACCTTCCTCGGGCAGGTTGAAACCTCGATGGCAAATGGTGCATCCGGGGTCATCGCCGGGCGGTCGCTGTGGAAGGACTGCATCTCGCTCGACCGTGCGGTCACTAAGGAACGGCTGGAGACGATCGCCGTGCCCCGCCTGCGCGAAATTCAGGCGGTGATCGCGCGGCACTTCAAGGGGTAGACATGGCATCTGCCATCGGCATCGACATCGGCGGAACGCGCCTGCGGGCGGCCCGCGTTGCAGGTGGCGTGATCGAGGCCCGCGCCACCGCGCCCAGCTCGCCCGACCCACAGGTGGTCTTGCAGCGCGTCCTCGATCTGGTGGCCGAGGTCCGCACCCCCGAGGTCGCGGCCCTTGGCATCGGCGTGCCCGGACAGGTGCACGCTCACACCAGGCGCGTGCTGTCCGGCGGCTACGTGAACCTCTCCGGCCTCGACGTCGCGGTCCGGGTCGAGGAAGCGACGGGCTTATCCGTCACCATCGAGAATGACGCGACGATGGCCCTTCTGGGCGAGGCCAGGCACGGCGCGGCAAAGGGCATGCAGAACGTCGTGATGCTGACCATCGGCACCGGCATCGGCGGCGCGATCCTCGACGGCGGCAAGGTGCTGCGCGGCAGCGGTTCCGCGGGTCAGCTGGGGCATGTGTGCATCGATCCGAACGGGCGCACTTGCGTCTGCGGCCGCATCGGTTGCGTCGAGACGGTCAGCTCCGGCACCGCCTTTGCCACCCATCTGGCCGAGGCGGGCCTGCCCGCAAGCACCCGCGCCGAAGACCTGCTTGCGCGCGACGACCCGACGGCACGTGCCGTCATTGCCGCCTGGGCCACCCCGCTTCGCGCCGCCATCGACAGCCTGATCGCGACCTGCAATCCCGACTGCGTGGTGATCGGCGGCGGGGCGGGGGCCGCGGCCTTCGCGGCGCTTTCCACCGTTCCCGCCCGTGGCGTCTGGTATAGCGCCCCCGTGCTGGCCGCCACTCTGGGCGACGACGCCGGCGTGATCGGTGCGGCCGCCGCGGCGATGCAGGCCCGCCCGCGCAAGCGGCTGGTGATGGTGAACGGCGTTCCGGCCTCGGGCAAGTCGTCTGTCGCGCGCGCCCTGGCCGACGCGACCGGATGGCCGGTCCTGACGCTCGACACGATCAAGACCCCGTTCCTGGCGACGCTGCCCCCCGGTGACCGGCTGTTCAACCGCACCCTCGGCCGCGCCAGTTATGCCGCGATCTTCGACCTGATCGCCGACGCCCCCGACGCCAGCCACTTCATCGTCGATGCCTGGTTCGGATTCCAGCCGCTGGAGGTGCTGCAAGCCGGTCTCGCCAGGGCCGGCATCGGCGATCTGGCCGAGGTCTGGTGCCATGCACCGCCCGGCATCATCGGCCAGCGGTATGCCGATCGTCTGGCTTCCCGGCATCCGGGCCATCCCGGCGCCGAATACGTGCCCGAGCTGATCGCCCTTGCAGGGCGCGCGACCCCGACCGGCCTTGCCCCGTGCCTCGACATCGACACGACCCTGCCGCTCGATCTGCCTGCCATGACCGGATGGCTGCATGCGGCATGGGGCGCCGCCACGACACATGATTGGGAAGGCGCGCCGCGCTGACGGTCCCGCGCGGACCTCCCGTGCCGGCCATCGCCCGGAATGGCAAGCGCGGCGAAACACCCTCTTCGGCGCCGCGTTCGGACGCCGGGGCGCCGGCGGCGACCTGCCATTTCCAAGCGTGTTGACGGATGGCGATCTTCGTGTTTGGATTGCGGCGGAAAAGCTTTTCCGACTCATCCGGTTTCAATGCTCCCGCTTCAGGGCCACGCCCTGAAATGGTCTGAAACGCGATAGGAAAAGCTTTTCCGACTCTGAGGAGGAGGCTCCGCCAGTCACATATTGCCCGGAAGGGCACCCGAGGGAGGATGGACGATGACCAGAACAAGACCCCGGATTCCGGGAACCGTTACTGCATGCCTGATCGCTGCCTTTACCGCGCTGCCTGTTCACGCCGAAGACCTGACGATGTGGGTCCGCGAAAGTGCGGCCGACCCCGGAAAGCTGATGGTCGACCTGTGGAACTCCAGCCACGACAACAAGATCACGCTGACCGCAATCCCCGACAACCAGGTGGTCACCAAGCTGGCCACCTCAGCCCAGTCGGGTGACAGCCCCGACCTCGTGTCCTTTGACCTGATCTACATGCCGGACTTCATGAAGGCCGGTCTGCTGACCGACCTGACCGATCAGCTGGGCGCCGATCCGAACTATGCCACCCATGTCCAGGCCTACAAGGACATCGCCACCTACGAGGGCAAGACCTATGGCGTCGGCTTCACGCCCGACGTCTCGGTTCTGGCCTGGAACAAGGACCTCTACAAGGCAGCGGGCCTTGATCCCGAAAAGGGCCCGACCACCATCGCCGAAGTCGTCGACCACGCCCGCAAGATCCGCGCGCTGGGCGGGGACACCTACGGCTTCTGGTTCTCCGGCTCCTGCCCCGGGTGCAACATCTTCGTCACTTCGCCGATGATGGTGGCCGCAGGGTCGAAGATGCTGCCGCGCAACGGCGAGGACGAAGCCCTGACGGGCGACGGCGTCAAGATCGTGCTGGAGGCCTACAAGACCATGTGGGACGAGGGCCTGATCCCCGAAAACGCCGAGGTCGATACCGGGGCGAACTTCGTCTCGGCCTTTGCCAGCGGCAAGATCGGCATCGCGGGTACCGGCGGCTTCCTCATCAGCCTGATGAAGCGCGAACACCCTGACTTCAACTATGGCCTGACCCTCCTGCCGGGCGCAGAAGCCGGCCAGGTCTCGGCCTTCGTCGGCGGTGACGTGGTTGCGATCCCGGCCAATGGCAAGAACGAGGCCGCCGCACGGGAATTCGTGACCTGGGTCTTGTCGGACGAAGCCCAGCTTCAGGGCCTCGCGAAGAACTCGATCCTGACCACCCGGACCGACCTTGCGGACAACGAGTTCACCAAGGGCAACGACAAGGTGCTGACCACCGCACAGGCGCTTGCCGCGGGCTACGTGCCTTGGGTCTTCCACTTCGCCGACATGGTGAACTCGGACAGCTCGCCCTGGATCATCATGGTCCAGACGGCGATCTTCGATGGCGACATCGAGGGCGCGATCGAAACCGCGCGGGCCGAGATGCTGGCCATCGCAGCCAAGTGACCGAACACGTGACCTCACCGGGGGCCGGCCCGTCCGGCCCCCCATCTCTGGCGCCCGCCAACCCTGGAACTTGCTGATGTCCACGCGCAGGAATGCCATTGTCGGCTTCGCCTGGCTGGCCCCAACGCTGGCCTTCGTCGGCTTCTTCGTCCTCTGGCCGATGGTGCATCTGGTCTGGCTTTCGTTCACCTCGACCTCGCTCTTGGGCGGGGGCGAGTGGGTGGGGCTGGAGAACTACCGCACGGCCTTCGGCGACCCGAAATTCTGGGCGGCGTTCAAGTTCACCCTGCTTTACACCGCGGTCATCACGCCGATCCTCATGGGCCTCGGCTTTGCGCTGGCACTCCTGGTTTCGCCCAACACGCCGCTGCGCCGGCTGACACGCACGGTCGTCTTCCTGCCCGTGGTCATCGGCCTCGCGTCTTCGTCGCTCTTGTGGTTCTGGCTCTTTGACCAGCAGGTCGGCCTCTTCAACCACCTCCTCGTCGATCTTCGCATCATCGACGAACCCGTCGTCTGGTTCCGCAAGGCCGAAACCGGGCTCGCGGCCGTTATCATCTCGGTCACCTGGAAGGTGGTGGGCTTTGGCATGATCCTCATCATGGCCGGCATCCAGTCGATCAGCTCCGACCTGTTCGAGGCCGCCCGGATCGACGGTGCCTCGCGGTCGCTGCAGGTCCGCCGCATCATCCTGCCGCTTGCGGCCCGGTCACTGGTGATGGCCACCGTGATCTCGGTCATCGGCTCGATGCTGGCCTTCGACCAGTTCTACCTGATGACTGGCGGCGGCCCGCGCGGCAAGACCTTCACCTCGGTCTACTGGATCTACCAGTCGGGCTTTGTCCGCTTTGACCTCGGCTATTCCGCCGCCCTGTCGGTGATCCTGATGGTCGTCATCATGGCGATGACCGTCCTCCAGCTGCGCCTGCAACGGGGGCGGCGATGAGCACACTGGCCCTTGCCCTCCCACCGAAACCCCTGGCCCGCCGGGCGCGCAGTTGGCTGATGGCCGCGATCTGCCTTGCCGTCATCACGCTGATGCTGATGCCGCTGGTCATGTCCTTCCTCGCGTCGTTCCGTCCGCTGGCCGAGACCTCGGCGGTGCCGCCGACCTATCTCCCCTCGGTCCTGAGCCTCGAGAATTACAGCAAGGTCGCGAACTACCAGCAGGGCATCTGGTCCTACGTCCGGAACTCTACCCTCGTTGCCGGGATGACCATTGTCCTCTGCCTCGCCCTGTCAGTGCCCGCAGGCTTTGCCCTGGCCCGCGTCCCGGTGCCGGGGAAAGAGATCTGGTTCGTTCTGATCCTCGCCTCGATGATGGTGCCCTACCAGGCGCTTCTGGTGCCCCTCTACCTGATGTTCGCCAAGCTTGGCCTGACCGCCAGCCACTTCGGCCTCGCCATCCTGCACACGATCCTGCAACTGCCCTTCTCGGTCTACCTGATGCGCAACAGCTTCGAGGCCGTCCCGAAGGAACTGGAAGAAGCTGCCCGCGTCGACGGCGCCTCGACCGCCTTCCAGTTGCGGCGCGTCTTCATCCCGCTGGCCCTGCCCGGCATGGTCACCGTGGCACTCTTCGCCTTCATCACCTCGTGGAACGAATTCATCGGCGCGCTGATCCTGATGAACACCGAAAGCGCCTTCACCGTGCCGATCATGCTGACCGGGGTCGTGTCGGGCGATTTCGGATCGGTCGACTGGGGTGCCCTCCAGGCCTCGGTCGTGGTGTCGATGCTGCCCTGCCTGCTCGTCTACCTCGCGCTGCAGAAGTATTACGTCTCCGGACTATTGGCGGGGGCCGTGAAATGAGTGCAGACGACAAGCCGCGCGGCAGCGCCACGATCCACGATGTCGCGCGGGCGGCGGGGGTGTCCATCGGCACGGTGTCGAAGGCGCTGAACGGCACGGGGTCCCTGTCCGATGAAACCCGCAAGCGGGTGATGGAAACTGTCCGCGCACTGCACTTCCGCCCGAACCTCTTGGCCCGCAGCCTGCATACCGGGCTGTCGGGGTCGGTGGGCCTGATCTCGAACGACAGCTTCGGCCGCTTCACCATGCCGATCATGGAGGGGCTCGAGGGCGTCCTGTCGCAATCCGGGATCGGCGTCTTCATGGTCAACGCAACCGACGACGCCGAGCGGGAGCGCGCCCACCTCGACCAGCTTCTCGCCAAGCAGATCGACGGCCTGATCGTCACTGCCCGCCGTGCGGACCGGCGGCCGTCGGTCGACCTGCGCGGCCTCGGCCTGCCGGTCATCTATGTCTTCAGCCAGGGCGACACCCCCGGTGCGTTCACCCTTCTGCCCGACGACAAGGGCGGCGCGCGACAGGCGACCGACCACCTGATCCGGCGCGGCCGCCGCCGTATCGCCCATGTCACCGGCCCCCGCGATTTCGAGGCCGTCCGCCTGCGCGAACAGGGCTGGCGCGAGGCGCTTTCAGCCGCAAGCCTCGATCCCGGCGCGCTCTTGTATGGCGCCTGGACCGAGGCCTGGGGTCGCGCCGCGGTCGCGCAGCTTCTGAACGGCCCGCGCCCCGACGCCATCGTCTGCGGCAACGACCTTATCGCCCGTGGCGCGGCCGATGCCCTGCGCGAAGCCGGGGTGCCCTGCCCCGCCGAGGTCGCGCTGACCGGCTTTGACAACTGGACCGTGATGGCCGAGGCCTGCCGCCCCGCCCTCACCTCGGTCGACATGAACCTGGTCGAGCTCGGCGCCGAGGCCGGGCGGCGGATGACCCGGATGATCAAGGGCGCAGAGGCCTCTGGCACCCTGCGCCTGCCCTGCACGCTGGTCGTGCGCGACAGTACGTGAGGAGAACCCATGCGCCGCTATTCTTCCATCCCCTTCGCCGACGTGAAGATCACCGGCGCCTTCTGGTCCGAACGGCTGGAAACGGTGCTGCGCACCACGATCCCCAGCCAGCACGCGCAGCTGAAGAAGTACAACGTGCTGGACAGCCTCACGCTGCCCAAACCCGTCCCGCCCCTGACCTTCAAGCCCCATGCCGACGGCTTCTCGACCCAGATCTTCTGGGACAGTGACGTCGGCAAATGGATCGAGGCCGCCTCCTACGCGCTCTCGCACCGTCGCGACCCGGTGATCGAGGCGCAGATCGACGCGATCGTCGACGACCTGGAAAAGGCGCAGGAGCCCGACGGCTACGTCAACTGCTGGTATCTGGAGCGCGAGCCGCAGAACCGCTGGACCAACCTCCGCGACAACCACGAGCTCTACAATCTCGGCCACCTTCTGGAAGGCGCGGTCGCCTACCTGCGTGCAACCGGCAAGGACCGGCTGATGCAGGTGATGGAACGGGCCTTCGACCATGTCGCCACCGTCTTCGGGCGCGGTCCCGGCCAGAAACGCGGCTACTGCGGCCACCCCGAGGTGGAACTGGCGCTGATCAAGGCCTGGCACGCCACGGGCCAGCGCAAGTACCTCGACCTCGCCACCTACTTCGTCGACGAGCGCGGCGCACAGCCGCACTACTTCGACCAGGAACGCGATGCGCGCGGGGAACCGCCGGGCAAGTACGGCCAGGGCACCTACGAATACAGCCAGTCGCATCTGCCCGTCCGCCAGCAGACCAAGGTCGTCGGCCATGCCGTCCGCGCAATGTATCTCTACACCGCGATGGCCGATCTTGCCGCCGAGCACGACGACGCCGAGCTGAAACAGGTCTGCGAGACGCTCTGGAAGGATGTCACCTCGACCCGGATGTATGTCACTGGCGGTTTCGGACCCTCGGCCCGGAACGAAGGCTTCACCCAGGACTACGACCTGCCGAACGACACCGCCTACGCCGAAACCTGCGCCTCCTGCGCGATGATCTTCTGGGCGGCGCGGATGCTGAACCTGGACCTCGACGGCCAGTATGCCGACCTTCTGGAACTCGCGCTTTACAACAACGCACTCGCCGGCCTGTCACGGCAGGGCGATACCTACTTCTACGACAACAAGCTGGAAAGCGACGGCAGCCACCAGCGCTGGGACTGGCACCCCTGTCCCTGCTGCACGATGAACGTGGCCCGCCTCGTCGCGTCGGTCGGCGGCTATGCCTACGGGCTTGGCGACAACGAGCTGGCGATCCATCTCTACGGCGGGTCAGAGACCGAGGTGACCCTGGGCGGCGGCAAGGTCCGCATCGCCGAAACCTCGTCCTACCCCTGGTCCGGCGCGGTGCGGGTTACGGTCTCGTCCGATGCCCCGCGCGACTTCACCCTGTCGCTGCGTATCCCGGCCTGGTGCCAGGCCCCCCGCCTGCGCGTCGCCGGACGTGACGCCCCCGTGAAGACCGACCGCGGCTACCTGCGCCTGACCCGGACCTGGTCGCCCGGAGACGTGGTCGAGCTTGACCTGCCCATGCCGGGCGAACGCATCTGGCCGCATCCCGACATCAAGGCCGACCAGGGCCGCGTTGCCCTCCGCCGGGGCCCGCTTGTCTACTGCGTCGAGGGCCAGGACCAGCAGGCGCCCCTCCACCGCCTGCGCATGCCGCGCACCGGCGCGCTGGCCGACGAATTCCGCAGTGACCTCCTTGGCGGGATCAGCGTCCTCAGGGCCGACGGCCTCGCCCTCACCGACGGGGACGCCGATCTCTATCGCACCCACCCGCCTGCCGAAGGCCCCTCGCCCCTGCTGGCGGTGCCCTACTACATCTGGTGCAACCGGGGCCCGAACCCGATGCAGGTCTGGATCCGGGAGTAGCCGATGCCGGAAACCCAACTGCGACTGACCGGCCTTCGGAAAAGCTTCGGCGCGTTCGAGGCGATCAAGGGCGTCGACCTGACTGTCGAGAAGGGCGAATTCTGCGCCCTCCTCGGCCCTTCCGGCTGCGGCAAGTCAACGCTCCTTCGCCTGATCGCCGGGCTCGAGGAACCGACCGCCGGGCGGATCGAGATCGCGGGCCGCGATGTCACCATGAAGGAACCGTCAGCTCGCCAGATCGCCATGGTCTTCCAGTCCTACGCGCTTTACCCGCACATGTCGGTCGCCGAGAACATCGCCTTCTCGCTGGAAGCCGCCGGGGTCGCCAAGACCGCGCGGCTGGACCGCGCGGCCGAAGTGGCAAGGCTCCTTCAGCTCGATGCCCTGATGACCCGCCGCCCCGCGGAACTCTCCGGCGGCCAGCGCCAGCGCGTCGCCATCGGCCGGGCACTGGTGCGCGACCCCCAGGTCTTTCTCTTTGACGAGCCGCTCTCGAACCTCGAC
>JBJOQI010000391.1:0-7079 GCA_046050045.1 Pseudomonadota bacterium
GACAGGGAACGGGGCCGCAGCCATAGTCGGGCGCGTAGCTGAAGGAGATGCTGCCCATGGACGTCGTGATCTACGGATTGCCTACATGTAGCAGCACCCGCGCGGCCGTCGCGGCTTTCCGGGCGCTCGGTCGTCCGGTCAGGCTGCGTGACGTGCGCGCCGAACCACTGACGCAATCAGAGCGCGAGCGATTCCTTGCCAGCTTCGGTGATGCACTGGTCAACCGTGCCTCGACAACCTGGCGGGGCCTGTCCGAGGCCGAGAGGGCGCTACCGGTGGGCAGGTTGCTGCAGCAGCATCCCGCTGTGATGAAACGCCCGGTGATCGACACGGGGCAGGCGCTGCATCTGGGCTGGACGCCCAAGGTTCAGACGGCCGCGCTGGCCTGACCAGCGACCCGCCATAAAACGAAACGGCCCGCAACCAGTGGTCCGGGCCGGATCAATCCTGAAAAGGCCCTGCGATCAGAGCAGCTTGAGGTCCGAGGCCGAGGAACGCCCGTCGCGGCCCGACTGCAGCTCGTAGCTGATCTTCTGATTGTCGTTCAGGCTCTTCAGCCCTGCACGCTCGACGGCAGAGATGTGGACGAAGATGTCCTTGCCGCCGTCATCGGGCGCGATGAATCCATATCCCTTGGTCGTGTTGAACCACTTCACGGTGCCGGTGGCCATTCCGTCTCTCCATCAACTATCCCCGAAGCGACATTGCCGGGGCCGTGCAGCCAGGTCTTTCGCGGTCGTCCGGCTGCCCCATGGTGAGGGAGGCGGTAGGAAAGTCTGCGGTCACGCGGGCCACAGGATGTCCGAAACCGCGAAAGAATCAAGAAAAACTGCAAGATCGGCAAATCCCGGCCAAAAAATTAACCTTTTTTGCCGAACAGAAGCCGGTCAAGCGACAGGGGGCCCGCGCCGACCAAGGCGAGGCTGGCCAGCAGAAAGGCCCACATCGCCCTCTGGTCAAGGATGACCGAGCCCGAGTCGCGGTCGAACCAGGTGCCGATTGTCGCGGCCGAAACGCCGTGGCCGTAGATGTCGGTCAGCGACTGGACCAGGACGAAGCCGATCATGCCCAGCGCCGCGAGCCGCGTCAGCAGGCCAAGGACGATCAGCGCGGGCAGGATGAACTCGGCCAGCGTCCCTGCAACGACCACGAGCCAGTGCCAGAGGCCAAGCTGGGAAAAGTCGAACTGCACCGCCTCGGCCGCCTTGGGGAAGATCTGGCCGTAGCCGCCGGCCGAGGGCGAGAAGATCCCGAGGAAACCTTCGCCGACCTTGGTCGAGGCGGAGGCCCAGAAATAGGCCAGCAGCACAGCGGCGAAGACCAGACGCGCCAAAGTGCCGATGCTGGCGGGGGCAAGGGCGGCAAGCCGCTCGCGCAGGGAGTCGATCTGGTGGGGAAGGGCAATCATTCTGTCTGTCCTGTGGTCAGTCCGGTGATCGCGCCCTGGCCGATCAGCAGGCCGAGGATCGCGGGAATGTCGGTTTCGGGGCGCGCTGCATCAAGGGCGTCGGCCAGGCGCTGGCCTTCCACAAGGGCCTCGATCACATCGGCCGCGCCGGGCGAAAGCAGATGGGGCTCGGGGTCGAATTCGGGCCGCAGGATCAGCACGTCTTGCGCGGTCCGGGCGGTCGGGCGCGGAGCGTTGCGCTGGTGTGCAGCCCAGATCGAATGCACCGGCCAGTCAGACCGCAGGATGGTCACGGCCGGCGCGAAGGTCAGGCGGGCCGCCCCGAGATCGTCGGGCGCAAGCGCGGCAAAGCGGTCGGGCGGCAGGGCGACAGCATCGGCCGCGTGGTAGGCGTCGCGCAGGGCCAGTTCCAGCCGCGCAACCTCGGCCAGGTAGGGCACGGACTGGGCAGGGGCAAAACCCGCGATGAACCCGGGAAGCTCGGCTCCATACCGAATGAGCACCGGCGAGGTCGGCGGGTGCTGGCGCAGGAAGGCCGTGGTCATGGCGCGGAAGAAGTCCTCGCCCACAAGTTCCTTCGTCACCGGGAAATAGTTTGCCAGTGCATCGGACAGGCCGAAGGCCACGTTGTTGCGGTAGACGTCAAAGCGCCGACCGGCGGGGCGTCCCTGCGGGTCGATCATTCCGGCGGGAACAGCTGCTTCAGGGTCGAGCAGGGCCCTGCGGAAAACTGTCTGACTCATGCCAGCGCCCTTGCGTTCAGGACGGCGGCAGCACGGGCGGCCTCGGCCTCGAGCACGGGCCAGTCGGGCACGTCATTGTCCCATTCAATCAGGGTCGCGCGCGCGCCACCCTTATCGATCGTGCGGGCATAGAGCGCCCAGACCGGGTCGACGACCTCGGCCCCGTGGCTGTCGATCAGCAGCGGTGCGCCGTGTTCGTCGGCATCCTCGTCATGGCCGCCGAGATGGATTTCCCCCACGAGATCCAGCGGGAAGGCGTCGATGTAGGCCAGCGGATCGGTCTGCTGATTGGTGCAGGAGACGAACACGTTGTTCACGTCCAGAAGCAGGCCACAGCCGGTACGGCGGGCAATGCCGGCCAGGAACTCGATCTCGGACATCTCGGTTTCGGCAAAGGCCAGATAGGTCGAGGGGTTTTCAAGCAGCATCCGGCGTCCAAGACGGTCCTGCACCTCGGCCACATGCGCTGCGACACGGTCCAGCGTCGCTTGCGTATAGGGCAGGGGCAGAAGGTCGTTCAGGAACGCGCCGTCGTGCGTCGACCAGGCGAGATGTTCGGAAAAGCTTGCCGGATTCAGCCAGTCGACAAGGTGGCGCAGGCGGGCCAGATGCTCGCGGTCGAGCGGGCCCTCGCCGCCGATCGACAGGCCGACACCGTGGACCGAGATCGGGAAACGTTCGGCAAGGTGGCGCAGCTGGGCCAGTGGTCGTCCACCATCGCCCATGTAGTTCTCGGCATGGATCTCGAACCAGCCGACGCGGCCCGGATCAGCCAGGATGGCGGCAAAGTGCTGGGCCTTGTAGCCCACGCCGGGCCGAGGGGGCAGTCCGCCTTGTGCGGGTGTGTCGAACATCCGGGTCCTCCTGTCGCAAGACCCCGGGCGTTGCCGCCCGGGGCTGTTGTTTGCCGTTCAGGCGATCCCCGGATCAGCCGGTCGGCAGGTCGCGGGTCAGCGCCTCGAGCGAGCCCATGCGGCCATCGGGCAGTTCCATCGTGGCGCAGGTGCCGGCGGGGACATACTTCCACGAGTTGCCCTGGTAGTCGACCTTCGAGGTCCCGGCGCAGGTGGTGCCTTCGCCGGCGGCGCAGTCATTCTGCCCGGCGAGCGAGACGCCGAAGCACTTTTCCTTTTCGTCCGCCGCCGAAGCGGGGGCGGCAAGTCCGGCGAGAGCCGAAGCAAGGCTCGCGGCGATGATGACAGATTTCATGTTCGACATTGGTAACTCCCTTGTTTTGAACCAACAGTGTCGGGGTTTCGACAAGGGCAAGCTAGGCGAGGCGCGGTGGTTCGTTCCACTCACGACAATGTGGGGCACGCTCTCGTCAGCCGTTGTAACTTTTCGCAGCGCAGCGAACGGGGCGCGGCAAGAGCAGAACGCGACCCTACCGGGGGCCGCGTTCCGCTGCATTATCAATATGTTAACGAAGGTCCGGCGGGGTTGCCTCGGATACGAGATTGGCAAGCGCCAGATCGAGCCCGAGGGTCGCAGTCTGGGTCTCGCCCAGGCGGCGGATTGAAACAGTCCGCTCCTCGACTTCCTTCATGCCGATGGCAAGGATCACGGGAACCTTGCCCACCGAATGCTCGCGCACCTTGTAGTTGATCTTCTCGTTGCGGGTGTCGGCTTCGGCGCGCAGGCCGGATGCCGTCAGCTTTTCAACGATCTCAAGCACATAGTCGTCGGCGTCCGAGACGATCGAGGCGACGACGACCTGGCGCGGGGCCAGCCAGAAGGGCAGCTTGCCCGCGTAGTTCTCGATCAGGATGCCGATGAATCTTTCAAACGATCCCAGGATCGCGCGGTGCAGCATCACCGGATGGTGTTTTGCCCCGTCCTCGCCCACGTATTCGGCCCCAAGGCGGACCGGCAGGTTGAAGTCGGCCTGGAAGGTGCCGCACTGCCATTCGCGCCCGATGGCGTCGGTCAGCTTGAAGTCGAGCTTCGGGCCATAGAAGGCCCCGTCGCCGGGGTTGATCTGATAGGGGTAGCCCGCCTTCTCGATGGCCTTGGCAAGCGCGGATTCGGCCTTGTCCCAGACCTCGTCCGAACCGACGCGGACCTCGGGGCGAGTCGAGAGCTTGATGTCGAACTTCTCGAAGCCAAGGTCACGGTAGACCGAGGACAAGAGCGCGAGGAACCCCACGCATTCGGCCTCGAGCTGGTCGACGGTTGCAAAGATGTGCGCGTCGTCCTGCGTGAAGCCGCGCACCCGCATCAGCCCGTGCATGCTGCCTGAGCTTTCATAACGGTGGCACGACCCGAATTCGGCGAGGCGGAGCGGCAGGTCGCGGTAGGACTTCAGGCCCTGGTTGTAGACCTGCACGTGGCAGGGGCAGTTCATCGGCTTCAGCGCGTTGATGCGCTTTTCCTTGGCCCCTTCTTCGTCCACCTCGACGATGAACATGTTCTCGCGGTAGGCCTCCCAGTGGCCTGAGCGTTCCCACAGCACCCGGTCCACGACCTGCGGGGTCTTGATTTCCCTGTAGCCGGCGCTGCGCAGACGGCGGCGCATGTAGTCTTCAAACGCCCGGTACACCGTCCAGCCATTCGGGTGCCAGAACACCATGCCCGGCGCTTCTTCCTGCAGGTGGAACAACTCCATTTCGCGCCCAAGCTTGCGGTGGTCGCGCTTGGCGGCCTCCTCCAGCATGGTCGTATAGGCCTTGAGGTCGTCGCGGGTCTTGAAGGCGACGCCGTAGATGCGCTGCAGCTGCTTGTTGCGGTGATCGCCACGCCAATAGGCACCCGCGACCGACATCAGCTTGAAGGCGTCGGCGGGAACCTGGCCCGTGTGCTGGAAATGCGGGCCGCGGCACAGGTCCTGCCAGTGGCCGTGCCAGTACATGCGCAAGGGCTCGTCGCCGGGGATCGCCTCGATCAGCTCGACCTTGAAGGGTTCGTTCTTCTTGACGTAGAACTCGATGGCGCGCGAGCGGTCCCAGACCTCGGTCCTGACGGCGTCGCGGGCGTTGATGATCGCCCGCATTTCCTTTTCGATCGCGCCGAGGTCTTCGGGCGTGAAGGCCGCTTCGCGGTCGAAGTCGTAGTACCAGCCGTTTTCCACGACCGGGCCGATGGTCACCTTGACCTCGGGCCACAGCTTCTGGACCGCGCGGGCCATGATATGCGCCAGATCGTGCCGGATCAGCTCCAGCGCCTGCGCGTCATCCTTCATCGTGTGGATGGCAATGGTCGCGTCACCGTCGAGCGGCCATTGCAGGTCGAAGTGCCTGCCGTTGACGGTGGCCGAGATGGCGGCCTTGCCCAGCGAGGGTGCAATGGCGGCCGCCACCTCGGCCGGCGTCACGCCGCGCGGAAAGTCGCGTTTGTTGCCATCGGGAAATGTCAGGGAAATCTGGCTCATGGCCATGCTCCTCGTCGGTTTGGCGCCCACGGAACGCCCGGTTGCGGGTTTGGTCCGGTCGTTCTATCGGTGTTACGGCGGAAAGGTCAACGGGGGGCTCTGCCCCTCGCGCCCCCGAGGGGGCGCTCCCCCCGGGATATTTCGGCAAGAAAGATGCAGCGTTCGGAGGACCTCGCAGGGTGGCGGAACTGGTGACGTCGGACGGCCACAGGCTGGCGGTCGAGCGGACCGGCGGCAGGGGCCCGGGCATCGTCTTTCTGGGCGGATTTCGGTCCGACATGACGGGGACGAAGGCTGTGGCGCTGGAGGCCTGGGCCAAGGCGCAGGGCAGAGCGTTCACGCGCTTCGACTATTCCGGGCACGGGCGATCCTCGGGCCGGTTCGAGGATGGCGCGATCGGGGATTGGGCCGCCGATGCGCGGGCGGTGGTGGCCGGGTGTGAAGGGCCCCAGGTTCTGGTGGGCTCGTCGATGGGCGGGTGGATCGCGCTGAAGCTGGCGCGGGACTGGCCGGAGAAGGTGGCGGGCCTGGTGACCATTGCGGCTGCACCGGATTTCACCCGCGACATGGAGGCGGAGTTCACGGATGAAGACCGCGACCGCATGGCGCGGGAGGGGTTCACCGTGCTTCCGTCGGAGTACTCGCCCGAGGGCTATGTCATCACGCGCCGCCTGATCGAGGACGGACGGGCAAACCCGGTGCTATGGGCGCCACTTGCCCTGCCGATGCCGGTGCGGATGCTGCAGGGCGCGGCGGATACCGATGTGCCGGTGACCAAGGCGATGGCCGTGCTGGACCATGCCGTGGGGCCGGACATCCGGCTGACTTTGGTGAAGGGAGCCGATCACCGCTTTTCGACGCCGGAATGCCTGCGGCTGATCGAGGCGGCGGTGGTCGAGGTATCGGGAGGTGGAGATGCGTAGGGTCTTGCGATGGGTCGGTTGGGCAAGCGCGGCACTGGCCGTCGCCCTGGGCACGCTCTGGGTCCTTGGGCCGCGGGAGCCGGTGGATCTGACGCTGCGCTTCGATGCAGCCGGGTTGCCGGCTGATCTGGACGCCTACCTGGCCTCGACCGAGGCGATGATGGGCGATGTGACCCCGGGGGCCGGGAAGCGCATCGTCTGGGCGGGCACGCCGGGCGCGGTAACGGACATCGCGGTGGTTTACGTCCACGGGTTCTCGGCAACCTCGGAAGAGATCCGGCCCGTTCCCGACAACGTGGCGCGGGCCTTGAAGGCGAACCTGTTCTACACCCGGCTGGCGGGTCACGGCCTGCCCGGCGAGCGGCTGGCAGGGCCGACGGTGCAGGACTGGATGGACGACATGGCCGAAGCACTGGCGATCGGCCAGCGGATTGGCCGCAAGGTCATCGTGATCGCGACCTCGACCGGAGGGACGCTGGCGGCCGAGGCAGCGCTTCACCCTGACCTGAAGGGGAAGATCGCCGGGATCGCCTTCGTCTCGCCGAATTTCGGGCTGAACAGCCGGGCGGCGATGATCCTGACCTGGCCCGCGGTCCGCAGGTGGGGGCCGGTCGTGGCTGGGCCCGAGCGGTGCTTCG